>JAEXTB010000098.1 GCA_023453725.1 Bacillota bacterium
AACGTACTACTACCCTAATTCTTCAGACTATGGATCGGCGCGGGGATACGCCCGCCGCGCGAAATAAACGCATCGCAGGAATATTGGTTCACGTTCATCACGGGCGCGCGGCCCAACAAGCCTCCAAACTCCACGAACTCACCGGCTTGTTTGCCGGGGGCTGGAATGATGCGCACGGCGGTAGTTTTGTTGTTGACCATGCCTATGGCCGCTTCGTCCGCTAAGATGCCGGATATGGTCTCCGCAGACGTATCGCCGGGGACGGCGATCATATCAAGGCCGACAGGGCATACACAGGTCATGGCCTCAAGCTTCTCTAGGGTCAAAGCGCCGATAGCGGCAGCCTCTATCATGCCGGCATCCTCGCTGACGGGGATAAACGCGCCGGAAAGCCCGCCCACATGGCTGGAGGCCATGACGCCACCTTTTTTCACGGCGTCGTTCAATAGCGCCAAAGCGGCGGTGGTGCCAGGCGCTCCCGCGTATTCAAGCCCCATTTCGGTCAGGATATGCGCCACGGAATCGCCGACTGCGGGGGTGGGGGCAAGGGAAAGGTCTACAATACCAAAGGGCACGTTCAGCCGCCTGGACGCTTCCTGCGCCACAAGCTGGCCCATGCGGGTAATGCGGAAGGCTGTCTTTTTGATGGATTCCGCCACAACATCAAACGGCTCGCCTTTGACGCGGGTAAGTGCGCTTTTGACAACGCCGGGGCCGGAAACGCCCACATTGATGACGCAATCCGGTTCGCCTGCGCCGTGGAACGCGCCAGCCATAAAGGGGTTGTCCTCCACGGCGTTGCAGAAGGCCACAAGCTTGGCGGCGCCTAAGCCATCCTTTTCACGGGTCAGCTCGGCAGCGGCTTTAATAACGCGGCCCATTTGCGCAACCGCATTCATGTTGATGCCCGCCCGCGTAGTGCCGACGTTCACGCTGGAGCAGACGAAGTCCGTTACGCTGAGCGCCTCCGGGATGCTTGCAATCAGCGCTTCATCGCTTGCGGTTGCCCCTTTTTGGACCAAAGCGGAAAACCCGCCGATAAAATCGATGCCAAGTGTCTTTGCGGCTTTGTCCATGGCGCGGGCGATGGAGACATAATCCTTTGCTTTTGTGCCTGCCGCCACAAGGGATATGGGGGTGACGGAAACGCGCTTGTTGACGATGGGGATGCCGTAACGTTCTTCAATTTCCCTGCCTGTACGCACGAGGTCCTTTGCGCAGCTGCAGATATGGTCGTAAATCCGGGTGCAGAGAATGTCCATGTCGTCGCATGCGCAGGAAAGCAGGGAAATCCCCATCGTAATGGTGCGGATATCGAGATTTTCCCGGTCAATCATGCGGATGGTTTCGAGTATTTCGTTGGCGTTCATCATGGGCATGGGTGCTCTCCTTAAACCTTGTGCATGGCGTCGAATATCTCCTCGCTCTGGATGCGGATGGAGACATGCTGCGCTTCGCCCAAGAGCTTCAGCGCTTCCTTTACTTCATGGAAGGGAAGCTTCGCTTCGGAGATATCCACCAGCATCAGCATGACGAATATATCTTCATCCATAACCGTCTGCGTAATGTCCAAGATGTTGATGGAAAGCTCGCTCAGGCGGTTACTGACACTTGCAATAATACCTACGCGGTCGCGTCCCAATACGGTGACGATTGCCCTGTTCATATATAATCCTCCAAAAAAGGTTTGATACTATAGTTGCTTTATTTTACGCCATGCGGCCGGAGAACGCAAGAAAATGGGGCATTGACCGCCAGCGACAATCTTTGGCGGGTTACTTCATCAACGCGGCAATATCCTTCGGTGGCATCAGATGCGCTAAAAGCGCAAGCAGGTTCGCCTCCGACGGTTCCGCAACAGGCAGCGGATGTTTTAACGTAGCCTCCCATTGCGAACAGGTCCCCACAGGAAGGAGGACCATGTTTCATTCATCGTACGGTCCCGTTCCATTGCGGTAACCAGCAGCTCGGATAAGAGCGGGTCAAACGCGGCGGAGAAGCTTTTGGAGGATAGCATCAGCGCGTCCTTAATCCCCTGTGTGCTCACAGGCCCACAGGCAGAAAGAAAGTCGTATATACGCCTGCTTTCAGCGGACAGTTTGTTGAACCGCTGCTTATAGGGCTTGAGCATGGTATAGAGCGCAAGGGAAAGGTAGGTGGTGCGCTTGCGGTAGGCCTTGGAGTATACCGCCTCGCGCGTTTCAATCAAATATACAACGGCGTTCCAGTCTCCTCCGGCATCATTGAGCGAGGGAAGAAAGGCGTTGTCATTGCACAACAGGATATGGTTGCGCATAAAGTAGCCACGGAGGCTGGAGACGGCGTCAAGCGGCGCACGTTGTTCCATCGTTACCCCTCCTGTTCGGCATTGAGCTTGAGCGCCCGCGCATAAGCAAGCTTTTTGGGCGCCTGCAGCAGAATGGAGGCTGCCGCCGCGGCGTCTCGTACGGAGAACCCTTCCTGCAGCAGCCGGGCAAGCGCTTCATCCAAAGAAGCCTCGGAAGGATACGACTCTTTTACAGGCACAGCACCCCGTATGGCAATGACACATTCCCCGCGCGGGGGTTCTGAAAAACGCGCGCAGAGCAAGGAGAGTGTACCCCGCGCCGCTTCCTCATGCACTTTTGTCAACTCCCGCAGCACAGCAGCAGGGCGGTCGCCTAACGCGGCAAGCAGCTCTTTGAGCGTTGCGGGAATGCGTACCGGGCTTTCATACAACAGCAGCAGGCCTTCCTGTGTTTTTAGTTTGTCCAGCAAGGCATTGCGCGGCTTTTTCTCGCGCGGCAAAAATCCGTAGAATGTAAACGGTTCACTGTATAGCCCCGAAAGTACCGCAGCGGTGGGGACCGCGGAAGCGCCGGGCAGCACCGTTACAGGCAGCCCCTCTTTTGCGCACGCTGCAAGTAGGGTTGCTCCCGGGTCGGAAATTCCCGGCATGCCCGCATCCGAACAAAACGCAATGCTCTTTCCTTGCCGGAGTTCCCGGATAAGCTCTGAGGCACGCTCACGCTCGTTATGCTCGTGGCAGCTTAATAGCGGCTTTTTGATGTCATAATGATTCAAAAGCCCCAGCGTATGGCGCGTATCCTCCGCCCAGATGCTGTCCGCCTCCTGCAAGATGCGCAGCACACGCAGCGTGATATCCTCCAGGTTGCCAATGGGGGTTGCACACAGGTACAGCGTGCCGGTTGCTTGTTCCATGGGAGCCCTCCTTTTTTGCAGGGGCTTTCCCCCTGCACCCCACCAAAGGGACACGTCCCTTTAGAATCCCATATTTTAAAAGTCGCTTTCTTTTGATCCTTTTCTTTCGTGGAAAGCTAGGACCGTAACCCTCTGTTTACTCCATATGATAAATCGCCCGTTTTTCCGCCGTATCGTTGCCGTTTTCATCGGCAAGCAGCAGTGTATGCTCTACTTTCATACCGGGCCTGCCGCCCTTTCTTGCAAGTACCAGCGCGAGGTAGGGAGGCTTCTTCATATTATATGCAACAAGCCGCAGCCGCTTGGGTTCCAGGCCATTTTGCCGCAGCAGGATAAACGCATCTGCCAGGCGTTCGGCGGGGTAACAAAAGTAAAATTTGCCGCCATACTTTAATAGTTTCTTAGCGCAGGCAACCGCGCCTAAAAAAGCGTTCGCTCCCCCGCGCGCCGCTGCGCGCTGCGCGTTGGGGCTTTGCAGGTCCTTTTCAAAATAGGGCGGGTTACAGATGATTGCCGTAAACGTCCCGTGGCCGAGCACGTTTGGCGCATCCGCCCAATCCAACTCATGTACTGGAAACGAAAGCCCGTTATAGTCCATGGTCATACGCAAAAGTTCGCACAGCGCCGCTTCCCGCTCCAGACAGGAAAATGCAGCGCCGTTACGCGCGTATGTCAATAACGCAACCGCTCCCGTACCTGCGCCAAGATCAAGGGCAATGTCTTCGGGAGAAAGATCGGCAAACGCGGAAAGCAGCACGGAATCCTGCGTAAAGCGCGGAAGATCCCCCTGCTGGTATAAGAACAACCCCTTATATTGCAAATCTTCCAGATGCGGTTCCATCTTAAGCCATCCTCCGGTAAGAAAAAAGGCTTGCCATGAAGGCAAGCCTCAAGTCTGATCCAATTTTACAATAGCGTCCCGCCTTTATGCAAGCGCGGTGCCTAGTCTGCAATTGCGGCAGGGGAGGCGGTGGTCCCGGGGGCTGCGGTGACAGAGGCGGCACCCTTTTCCTTGCACACGGCCACCACGCGGGAGCGGGAAGTACCAAGCTCGCGGTCATAGTCCCCAAGGCAGGTGATGAGCGTCATGCGACTTTCTCCACCAAGATCCATGACGGAGGAAGGAATTTCATCGAGCAGGTAGGTGTCCAGGTTGGTCACGTCAAAATACTTGTAGGTTCCGTCGTCATATTCAATGACGACCTCATCCCCGACTTTCATTTCCTTCAGGATAGAGAACGTGCCCAGTTCACCCTTCCATTTCACATGCCCGTTTAAGAGCGCGTTTCCCGGTTCTCCAGGGGAAGGGCCGTATTGATACCACGCCGAGTCCTTTGCGGAATCAAGCGTGCCCATGGCGTTGTCTTCCGTCACGCCTACCGGGTAAATATCTGCCTGCCGTTCATAGCCAGTAAAGAAGATGCGTACCGGAATTTTCTGGACATACGGCGTGGGGGAGGGCGTAGAAAGCGGCGTGTCAGAAGGCGCGAGGCTGGGCGCGGGTGTGGCCGCAGCCGTAGGTGCTGGCGTGGGAGGCGGTACGTATGGACCGGGGATCCAGATATATTCGCGTACCACCATATAAATGCCACCCAGCAACATGGCGGCAATCAGCACATAAATGATTGCCCAAAAGGCTTTGGAGTTTTTTAACCCCGGCTTGTTTTCAGGCTGACGTTTGTCTTCCATTCAGGTTCCTCATTCCGCAGCGCAAATAAAAGCGCAAGTTAGTCTATGTTTCATTATAACACGCGGAAGGAGGCATGCAACATATGCCACAGTTGTTCACGGTTTGGACACCGGACCTCCCGACTTTTCCGGGCGGGGTTTGCTCGTACGGCCATATGGGGAGAGCACGCCCGCTTCGATTGCGCCCGCCATCACAGCCTGCATAATATCATCCCGCCAGCGGTACAGTGTGGGCTCACTGATGTGCAGTTCGTCTAAAAGAATCTCGCGCCGCGCGCAGCTGTCCGAGGGCGTATCCCCCGTATCCGCAAAAAACAGGAGTTCCATCAATTGTGCCTTATGCGGCGCGTCCCGTTTGAACATGGCTGAGGCCTCTTCAATCGCCCACACCCATCCCTGCATGCGTTTGATTTCTTCATTCGGTTCAAGCAACCGCAAAGCATCGGATGCGGTGGGGTCCCCATAAAGCCCGGTTCTTGCCCGCTCGCCGAGCGGGCGCGCTTTTAGCCCGAGTTCCTCATACTCACACAGCATGCGCTTGGTGTTGTTGTATTGCCTGAGCTGCAGAAAAATCAGCTCGCGTATACGCCTTGTCTTCATCATTTTGCCGTTCCTCCTCTCGTAATAGAACATTTGTTCGATTAAGAGTATAGCATGGCAGGGATTGGCGTGCAAGGGAAAGTATATGTACTGCGTCTTTCTAAGAATAGCGCTTAAGAAAATATTCATATATCGTGCTGCAAGGACATGGTATAATTTTCATAATTCATACAGGAGGGAACAGAATGGCCAGTACGTTTCTGGTATCGATACCGGCGCAGCAGGCAATGGATGTGGTTTGTGATGCGATTTTAAATAGTGTGACGGGCGAGCTGGTAGATCATTATGAGATCGCCCCCGCAAGCGGAGGCAAATGTATCGTTTCCGTATTTGAAAAACACTTTTTTCGCGCAGGAAATAGGTTAACGCTCACGGTGGTCGTGGATGACTTCTTAGGCCACTCCCGCGTCCATACCATCGGCGGGGGCGGCGGAGAAGGCTTGTTCCGTTTTGATTGGGGTGCATCGCAGAGCTTTGAAAGCGCAGTCGAACGCGCGCTGCAGCCGTATTTGATTAGTCGGTAGATAAAATAAATGAGGGCGCTGCCCTCAAACTCCCGCTTAGGGCCGTAACGGCCTAAGAACCCCATTGTGGGGATTCCCAAGGGAGGTGTCCCTCGGGTGGGGGTTCGGGGGCAAAGCCCCTGAAAGTACAGAAGACACGAAAAATCTTACCCCTCATCCACCGTCTTTCCGCGCCGCTTATGGTTTTCCTGTATGTTTTTTTCGCTGCCCTGGTCGCTGGGGATGTAGTAGCGCCTGTCCTTTAAGGAAGGCGGCAGGTAATCCTGCTGTACATAGTGGTTCGGGAAGTCGTGCGGGTATTTGTAGCCCTTTCCCGCGCCGAGTACCTTTGCGCCCGCGTAGGACGTATCTCTAAGATGGATAGGGACAGGCTCCTCGATTGTGGTTGCGGCGTCCTGCATGGCGCGGTCAACCGCCACGACGATTGCGTTCGATTTTGGGCATTCGCACAGGAAAATGATGGCCTGCGCAAGCGGAAGCCGGGCTTCGGGCATGCCGATGTGTTCGAGCGCATTTGCTGCGGAAACAGCCTGCACCATGGCCTGCGGGTTTGCCATGCCGATGTCCTCGCTCGCGTGGGCGATGAGCCTGCGCGCGATGATGCGCGGGTCCATGCCGCCATAGATCAGACGCGAAAACCAGGCGAGCGCCGCGTCCGCGTCCGAGCCCCGCAAACTTTTGCAGAAGGCGCTGAGCATATCATAGAAAAGCTGCTCGTCTAGCGAAATGACCTTTTGCTGTACGGATTCGGCTGCGATCTCCTGCGTAATGCGGATGATGCCGTCCTCGCCGGGAAGCGTGGTAAGTACCGCAAGCTCAAGCGCGTTTAATGCCGCGCGGCAATCGCCGTTCGCCATGCGGCAAAAATGCTCCATGGCGTCGTCCTCGACAACGGCGTTGTAGTTGCCCAAACCTCGCTCTTTATCCGCAAGCGCCTGCCGGATGGCCCGCTCAATGTCGTTGGTATTAAGCGGATAAAACTGAAACACGCGGCAGCGGCTCACAATAGCGCCCGTCATGCTGATCATGGGGTTTTCCGTGGTGGAGCCGATAAAGCGGATGGTGCCCTGCTCAAGTGCGGGCAGTATGCTGTCGGACTGCGCCTTGTTCCATCGGTGGCATTCATCCAGCAGCAGGAATGTCGGCTTGCCGTAAAGGGAAAGCCGCTTTTCCGCCTCCGCAATGATTTCGCGCACGTCCTTGACGCCCGCAGTGACTGCGTTGAGCTTTTCAAACGCCGCGCCGGTGACGTTGGCGATGATGTTTGCAAGCGTCGTCTTCCCGCAGCCGGGCGGGCCAAAGAAGATGCTAGATTGCAGCCGGTCCAACTCAATTGCACGGCGAAGAAGCCGCCCCGGCCCTACAATATGCGCTTGTCCGATGAACTCATCGAGCGTGCGCGGGCGCATGCGGTCGGCAAGTGGGGCGCCCTGGGCGCGTGTGCCGGAAAACAGGTCATGTTGCATAATGCCACCTCAGCACCAGTATACCTGCATGGGGGAATGCGCGCAACCGCCCGCAAAAAAGGCAGCCAGCCTGGGAGAAGGTCAAAAGTTGTATGAAAATGAACAGGAAAGGCAAGAGCTTGTTAAGAACTTACACAGCGCTTGAAACCATGAATTGGGCGTGATAGTATAGTTCGAGTCAAAACAAGAGGTTTGTATGAAGAAGAAGCAAGGATATTGGAAAAAGATATTACCCGTTCTACTGCCGATCGCGGTGCTTGCGCTGATGGCGCTTTTAGATCCGAACACACGCAACCTTGCGGATGTGGTGGATGATATTGATCCCCTTTGGTTTCTCGCGGCGCTGGGCAGCATGATGCTCTATTACATATTTGATACGCTGATGTTCCAGCTTGCCGCAAAATACATGAACCTGAAGCATACGTTTGGGGAAAGCCTGCTTACTACCATGTACGGGCTTTTCTACAGTTCCATTACGCCTTTGCAGGCGGGCGGCCAGCCCATGCAGGTGGTGCAGCTGAAAAAGCGCGGCATCTCGGTGGGGCTTTCCACCTCTGTACTCGTGCTCAAATTCCTTGCGTTCCAGTTCAGCATTACGCTATTGGGTACGCTGGGCTTCATATTCCTGGGCAAGGATGTACTGGACGGCGGCGTCACCATGCTCATATTCTACATCATCGGTTATCTGTTCTACTTTGGAACGGTGGTGCTGTGCTTCCTTGCGCTCCGGAAGACGGAATGGCTGTTTGAGATGGGGCAGAAGCTGATTAACTTCCTCGCAAGAAAACGAATCCTCAAAAAGCAGGAAAAGATCGACAGCGCGCACGCGACCTGGGAGCGCACCATAGGGGATTACGCCCAGGCCGCAAAGTTTGCATTGGGCGAGCGCCTCGGTATGTTCTATATCTGGCTTGCGGGTATGGGTACGGCCATTGCCTATATGGCAGTGACATATTTCCTCTACCGCGGCATGGGATATTCTCAGTATGAGCTTTGGTATGTCGTACTTTTGCAGTGCCTTCTCTACATCGCGGTCAGCTTTTTGCCCGTTCCGGGTGGTTCTGTCGCCAGTGAAGGTGGCTTTTACCTGGTGTTTTCAAAGCTGTTCGCTGGGGCGTCCCGTTTTCCGGCAGTGCTCTTGTGGCGCGGCATTACGTATTATTTGACGCTTCTTCTGGGCATCATTGCCGTGATGGTGGAAGGATTCCGCAGCAAAAAACTGCCTCCTGTACAAGAGGAAGTAGGCGTACAAACCGCCGTACAAACGGCGGAAGAGCTGCCTCCGGCGATCGGCGGCAGGGAGGAGTAGCATGTACATAGCAGATGGTTGGAAGGATTACGCCCTGCTTGACGCGGGCGATGGAGAAAAACTGGAACGCTGGGGGGATGTGGTGCTGCTTCGGCCCGACCCGCAGGCGGTTTGGCCCATGGGGGACATCAACACCCCGCACGCGCACTATATCCGCTCAAGCACAGGCGGCGGACATTGGGAATATGAACGGCAGCTTCCGGAAAGCTGGAACATCCGCTATCGCGATTTAACGTTTCTGGTGCGTCCCACGGGCTTCAAGCATACGGGGTTGTTTCCGGAGCAGGCTGTCAATTGGGACTGGATGCGGAGCTTACTAAAGCCGCGTCCCAACGCAAAGGTATTAAACCTGTTTGCTTATACCGGGGGTGCAACATGCGCGTGCGCAAAAGAGCAGGCGCAGGTGGTGCATGTGGATGCCGCAAAGGGCATGCTAGCTTGGGCCAAGGACAACCTTGCAGCCTGCGGGTTAAGCGACGCGCCCGTTCGCTTCTTGGCGGACGACGCCATGAAGTTTGTACTGCGGGAGCAGAGGCGCGGCAACCAGTATGACGGTATAGTAATGGATCCGCCCAGCTACGGCAGAGGGCCGGACGGGGAAATGTGGAAAATTGAACAGGACATCTATCCGCTGGTGGAAGCGACCGCGGCGCTCCTTTCGGACAAGCCGCTGTTTTTCCTCATCAATTCCTATACCACCGGCCTTGCGCCCACGGTCATTAAAAACGTGCTCGACGTGGCGCTCAAGGGAAGGAACGCCACCGTGGAGGCTGCGGAATTGTGCCTGCCCGTAAAGAGGGACAACCTGCTTTTCCCTTGTGGAGCGACCGGGAGGGCATGGTGGAAATAAGGAGGCGTTCATGGGTTCCGTTCATATGACGCCCGAAATTTTATATGAGGACAATCATCTATTGGTCGTCGTGAAACCGCCCAACCTGCCGGTACAGGAAGACAGTTCGGGAGACGATGATCTTCTAAGCATACTCAAACGCTATATCAAACAAAAATATAGTAAGCCCGGGGATGTGTACCTGGGCTTGTGCCATCGGCTGGACCGGCCGGTGGGCGGTGTGATGGTGTTTGCCCGCACCAGCAAGGCGGCGTCGCGGCTGACGGAGCAGTTCAAGGGCCGTGGCACAAAAAAGCGCTATGCCGCCGTGGTAGAGGGGAGCGCGCCGCAAAATGGCACGCTCGTTTCTTACCTTAGGGAGACGGAGGGTGTCAAACGGGTAGAGGTGCTTTCGACTCCCGTGCCCGGGGCAAAGGAAGCGCGGCTGAACTTTACAAAGCTTGCGGAACAAGACGGGCATTCGCTGCTTGATATTGAGCTTTTTACGGGGCGCAAGCATCAGATCCGCGCCCAGCTTGCTTCAGCAGGGTATCCCATAAGATTTGATCAGCGGTACCATCCCAATCCTTCGCGTGGGCAGATTGCGCTTTGGGCCTATTCGCTCAGTTTTGAACACCCCACAAAAAAAGAACGCATGCAATTTGTTTCCCTGCCGGAGGGCGAGGCGTTCGTTCCGTTCCGGGAGCAGCTTCCCGCCCTTTCTGTGCGGGAATACTGCAGCCTCGTCTATACGGATGCGCGGCTGCTGGTCGTTGCCAAGCGCGCGGGCATAGAGGTGACGGCAGAGGATGGCGGGAAAGACTCCCTGCAGGCGCGCCTCACGCCCATATACGGCGAGCTTTATCCTGTGCATCGTCTGGATGCGAATACCGAAGGGTTATTGCTTTTTGCGCGGGACGAAGCGGCGCAGACAGCACTGCTTTTCGCGTTCTCGGAAGACCGCATTGAAAAATACTATCATGCGCTGGTGTATGGACGCATTCAAGAAAAAAGCTCCACACTGAGTGCGTGGGCAATCAAGGATGCGGAACGCGCCCGTCTTTTGGTGTACGACGCGCCGCGTCAGGGCGCGCTGTCCATTAAGACCGGTTATCGTGTGTTAGCGCAGGCGGAGGACAGAACGCTTGTAGAGATCCGGCTCTATACCGGCCGCACCCACCAGATCCGCGCACATATGGCGCACATCGGCCATCCGGTGCTGGGGGACGACAAATATGGCGACCGGGAAGTAAACAAAGCGGCAGGATTGAAGCGTCAGGCGCTCGTTTCCTACCGCACTGTATTGCATGAGCCGGAAAGTTCCGAACTGGACTATTTGGATGGCCGGGAATTTGTGTGCCCTTGGGACCTTACGCTGTAGTACCTTGGCTGTAGTCCGTTGAGGGCTCTGCCCTCAAGCACCCGTTTAGGGCCGTAACGGCCCTAAAAACCCATTGCCAAAGATAACCATGGCCAGCACAATCAGCAGTGTGTCGGGCGCTTGTGGTTCATAGCACCTCAATATGGCTGCCTGCCACCGTCTTTTTCACAACAATACGGCTTTCAATCTGTGCTTTCAACTCTTCCACATGAGAAATAACGCCTACCATCCGGTCGCCGCCTGCTAGAGAAGACAGGATGCGCACCGCGCGTTCAAGCGCCTCATTGTCCAGCGATCCGAATCCTTCATCCACAAACATCGCGTCAAGCTGTATGCCGCCCGCATAGCGCTGTACGGTATCGGAAAGACCCAGTGCAAGCGCAAGCGCGGCAAGGAACGATTCTCCGCCCGAAAGCGTATACGCCGCCCGCGGCTTTCCGGTGTAATGATCCAATACGTCAAGGTCAAGGCCTGTCTGCAGCCTAAGATCGTTAGGCATCTGCCTGCGGATCAGTTCATATTGCCCGCCTGTCATCACGAACAGCCGCGCGTTGGCGCTCAGAAGAACCTCGTCCAAATACCGTGCCTGTACATACCGTTCAAACGTCAGCCGGGGTTTGCCGGGCAGTTCTCCGTTTGCAGTATCCGATAACCGCTTGCTCTTAAGGTAATTCGTCCATGCTTGTGCCAGCTGATCTTTACGCCCACTGAGATACTCGTATAAACCTTTGTTGTGGCGGATGCGTTCGGATACGGTAGTATACGCTTCGGCTGCAATGTTCTTTTCCTGCTGCGCTTTCTCCATAACCGCCTCCAGCAAGGAGAGGTCAACTGCCTGCTTGCCATTGGCCGCCTGCTGGGCCTGATGGAGCGCGCTCTTGGCGGACTCCCGTGCCTCCCCATACCGGGTCAAGCGCGCACGTTCCGCTTTTAGTTCTTCCGGGGTACGCAGTGCCTGAAGGTATGCGGCCTCCTCCGCAAAGCCCGCAGAGGATATGGCTTCCGTGTAAGCGCGCCTTGCGGACGTTTCTGCCTGCTCCGCTTCCGGCAACCTTGCCTGCAGGGAAGCGATCTGCGCGTTTGCATCATTGCATGTGCGCTCCAAAGAGGCATGCCGCTGTGCGCTCTGTTCCAGCGCGTCTTGGAGTGACTTAAGCGTACCTAGTTGTATGGCGAGCGCCTGCTGCGCTTCTATCTGGCTATGGTAAGGGAGCCGCGGTTTAAGGGCATCGCGTTCCGTCGTCTGCTGCACAACGGTTTTTTCCGCTTCCCTCAGTGCAGCTTCCAGTGTGGAAATCTGGCCCGCAAGTTCCTGCTGACGGGTGAGTGCCGCTTTGTGCGTTTGCAGCAGTAACTCCCGCCCGGATAGCTTTGCGGTTGCCTCCGCTACGGCCAAAGTAAGCGCATGCACTTCAGCTTGCCCTGTTTCCTGTTCCGCGGCGAGCAATAACCCGAGCGGTTCCGTGGGCGCACTAAGAAACAGCGTTGAAAGTGCGTTCTCCAAATTGCGCTGCTGCTCTGCTCGTTTGGCGGAAGCTGCCGCGGCGTGCTTGCTGATCTCCACAGCCTGGGCATGCGCCTGTTCATAGCTCCACTTCTTGCGCTTTACCGTCGCCTCATCCGGCGCATCCGGCGGTAGAGAAGCAGGGGCGGGGTGGGTAAGAGACCCGCATACCGGGCATGGAGCATCCTCTATTAATCCCTGTGCAAGCAAACCGGCCTGTGCACGTAAAAACGCCGTTTCCGCAGTGCGCGCATCCTGCCCGGTCTGCTCTAAAAGCGCTTCGGCGTCTGCATATTCTTCTTGCAACGCAAGCAGCGCTTCTTCCTGTGCCTGTGTGTCCTGCCAAATGTCTGTAGCGGCGATCACCGTGTTAAGCCGCGCAGTCGCTGCACCAAGCCGCAACTGCATGGCGTCGAGCGGAATGGCGTCAAGTGCGCGCAACTCTTCTTGCAATCCATCGGCCTGTTCCGCCACGGCCTGTGCGTCCAGTTTGCACAGCGTAAGCGCTTTTTGCGTTTCTTCTGCCTTTAGGCATGAAGAAGCCGCTGCTTTCTCGAGAACGCTCAGCCGGTCATAGTC
>JAEXTB010000108.1 GCA_023453725.1 Bacillota bacterium
TAACAAAGGAACAAAAAATCCCACCCATTTAGAGTGGGATTTTAACTGTGGAGTTTCCTCCGATGTGGCAGCGGAACTAGGATTCGAACCTAGACAATACGAGTCAGAGTCGTAGGTGCTACCATTACACAATTCCGCAATGCGTATGTAATTGAAAAAACAATCCCGTGGTGCCGTTCGTCTTGTTATAACACCCGCCCTAAGGCAGGTGGGTGCACTATAGCGGATGAAGTCTTCCCGACCGTATCGGGCATGACCGTTTCCGAACCAACGCGTGCTCCCGGCGTCATACTGTGGGTTTATAACAGAAAACGTGACGCACACCATAGGATTACTGGTGGGATTAGTTGGGATCGAACCAACGACCTCTACGATGTCAACGTAGCGCTCTGACCAGCTGAGCTATAACCCCATTTTACAACCGAATTTTTCGGGTGCACATACTATTATACATAAAAGGCGGGCGAATGCAAGGGGAATTTTACCCTGTACAATGCGGACAAACCCCAGTAAACATGCTATACTATAAGACAACTCCGCCCGTGCGGACGCCGTGACGGAATGCGTTTTAAGCCAATTCTTTTCTGCGCAAAAGTTCACGGCAAAGCCGCCGCTCAAACCGCCAAACAGGTGAAAATGCGTTGCGGGGCAAGACTGCAAAAGAAAGGCAGAAGCTCATATGGCCTATTTTTCTCAGGGAACATCGCGCCAAAAGCTCATGCTTTTGTATTTTTTAAAGGCGATCGATTTTGAAATCACCCGGAACCAGCTATTCCGCATATTTGTGGAGCGGGACTGGATGGATTATTTTGATTTTCAGGCGCGGATGAACGAGCTTGAGGAGGATGCGCTCGTCGCCGCCATTCCCTGCGCGTTCGGCCAGGGGTACCGCATCACGCCGCAGGGCGAGCAGACGCTTTTGATGTTTGCGCAGGAGCTTCCGTTTTCGCTCCGGGAAAAGCTCACGGCATGCGCTTCTGAAAACCGGGAACCCGTGCGCAGCGAGGCGCAGTTTTACGCCCGGCAGACACAAATGCCGGATGGCGGATACCTTGCCGTGCTCCGGCTGATGGACAAGACCTCTCATATAATCGACCTTTCCCTACGCTTTCCCACCGCGCAGCTTGCGCAGGCAGCCTGCGACGCCTGGCCGGAACAGGCTGAAGCCATCTACAACACTGTCCTTGGCCGGCTGCTGCCTCCGGATGGCATCAAATGAACCGTCCGGCAAGATGCAGGGATGTTTTTTTGTAGGTTTTATGCTTCTTTTTTGTATGTTCCCATACGATACCTTGTGCATTTGACAGCCACGGTTTGAAACTGATACACTATGTGAAGATTTTTACCATAGCTGATTTGTGTACCCAAAAATAAGGGGATTGGGACGGAAAGGAGAGCGGATATGCGCAGAACCGGCAGGCGGCAAAGACCATATTCCAAGTATATTCCACCGCACCGGCGTTATCAGCGCACAGCCGGGATAAGCGGTTTTTTAAGCAAGATTGGCGCCGCGCTTGCTTCGGCCGGTGCGTTTGTGCTGCACGCTCTGTTGCTTCCCCTTACCGCACTTTTCCGGCTGTTCCAAAAGCGCAAGCCGTCAAGCCGCGCCTTTGTTCCCCTGGAAGTATCCGCGGATGGCGCAGCGCCGGAAGTCACGCCCGATTTTCGGGCACGGGTAAGCCGCGCACCTATTTTGACGCCTGTTACCAGCATACGGGCGCAGCGCGTCATCGGCGTATGCTTGCTTGCGGCGGTTGCCCTGTCCTCGCTTTTCTTAGGGTGGGCGCTTGCATACAGCGACAACTCCATCCCGGTAACCATCACCGCGCACGGCCAGACCCGCACCATACTGACAAAGGCGAGTACCGTGGAAGAACTGCTGCAAAGCAATGGAATTACCCTGTCTTCAAACGATGTGGTCAATTATGAGCTATCCTCCGCGCTCCTTCCTAACATGGAAGTGGCGGTACAATCCGCCTTCCCGGTGGCAATTGCTTCCGGCGGTGAAGTATCTGTACTGCAGATGCGCGAAGGCAGCGTGGGTACGGCGCTTACGCTCGCGGGCGTCACCTATGATTCTGACGATGAACTGACCGCGCTGCCGTATGCGGATGTGGCGCCTGGCATGCTAATCCGGCACATCAACGTTGAGACCGAATACAAGACGGTAGACGAAGTCATTGAGTACGACGAGGAAATCATCAAGGACGAAGACGTCTACATCGGCATTGATAAGCTCGTCACCGAGGGAGAAAACGGTGAAAAGCGCACTGTCCGGCGCATTGTTTACCGAGACGGCGTACTTTCCTCCCGCGAGATCATGAACCAGATTATACTTAAGGAAGCAATCGACGAAGTCAAGATTGTCGGTACAAAAATCCGCTACCAAACAAGCCTGACCGGGGACACCCGCATCTGGAAGCCGAAGCCCACAGAAGATCAGATCAAAAAGACCATGGTGGCCGTTGAGATCACAGCCTATACACATACCGGCAACCACACCGCGACGGGACGGCATCCCAGGGTAGGATATGTCGCAGTGAACCCGAGCATCATACCGTATGGCACAAAGCTGTATATCCCCGGCTACGGGTATTGCACCGCGCAGGATACCGGTGCCTTCCGGCATGAGGATGGCGGCAATAAGAACCAGATTGATTTGTTTATGGAGACTGAAAAAGAATGCAAGAAATGGGGACGCAAACGCAACGTCACCATCTATATCATAAAATGAGCGCGGCTTTTACGCACCCGCTGTGTTCCCCTGCGGGCATCAAGGAACGGCTTTCTCTGTTCGGCCTCACGCCCAATAAGGCGTTGGGGCAGAATTTTTTGGCGGACAAAGGGTTGCGCAACGCGCTTATTGCAGCCATGGACATCGATGATCTTCCGGTACTGGAGATCGGCCCGGGCTTGGGCGCGCTCACGGAAGGGCTATTGCAGCGCGCAAAAGCGGTGGCGGCTGTTGAAAAAGATGCCTCCATGGTGCGCGTATTGCAAGAGACACTTCCCTCCCCGAAGCTCACCCTCGTAGAAGGTGACATTCTCAAAACCGACCTTGCCGCCCTGCACCAGGCTTTGGGCGGAGGCCCATTGGCCGTGGCGGGGAATTTGCCGTACTACATCACGACGCCCATTGTGCTGATG
>JAEXTB010000156.1 GCA_023453725.1 Bacillota bacterium
CTCCGTATGCTGGCAGCTGTCATGAAATGCTCCTCCCGTTTTAAAATATTACGCCTGTACGTGGACGTTTTCCGTTTCCTGCGCGTTGATGCACTCAGATGGCCCGTCGTAGAGCATGATTTTGTTCTTTCCGCTGTTCTTTGCTTTGTATAGCGCGGAGTCGGCGGCCTTAAAAAGGCTCACGGGATCGGTATGCTGCTTGTTCATGCATACCAGGCCGCAGCTGAAGGTCACCCTTTTGTTGGACACATCCGGTACCGAGGAGGATTCCATAATGGAACGGATGCCTTCACATACCTTATATGCGTCATGCACGCAATACTCCTTGAGCAGCAGCACAAATTCTTCTCCGCCCAAACGGAAAGCATGGACATTGGCGTTCTGGTTGCTCATTAATATATGCGCCAGACGGAGCAGCACTTTATCCCCGGCGGCGTGGCCATAGGTATCGTTGATCTCCTTAAAATTGTCCAAATCCAATATCGCCATGGACAGGCAGGCATTTGAGGCCCTGCATTCGGACATCAACCTGAGCAAAACCTCCTCATATGTCCTGCGGTTATATAGCCCCGTGAACGCATCGCGCTTAAGCTGCTCACGCAGGCTTTTCTGGCTGTTGTAGGAATCAATGAGCGAAGAGATGTTATATTGTCCGTAACGGATAAACACCTTGGTCATAAGATAGGCGGCCAGCAGAATTCCCGAGGCGGTCAGCGCCTCATACCAGATCCAATGTTCATAGATACGGGCGGTGAAAAAATGCATCCTGAACGCACTCAGTATGAGCGCGATTTGGCTGAGCATGAAAATGCGCCTGGTCATTTTCAAATTTGCAAACAGGGAGGAAGCAAAAACCGGTATGACAAACGTAGCCAGCAGCACAGCGACAATGCCGTGTACAAAGCAAAGAAACGTGCAGAAAAAAAGAATCAGGGAAATCACAGCGTATTCCTTATAAAGCAACGGGAACCGCCTGCTCTGGACGAATTGGTCCGCCAGCACAGTGACCGCAAGCATAAGCAGGGAAGGACCGACAATGTACTTGGCCCAATACAGGATATGGGAAGTGTGTTGAACACTGAACACGAAAATGTACCACAATGCAATGAGCACTACCGCATTGATTGCTATGGCAATATAGCAGATTTTGATCATGAACTGGCACCATTGCTCCGGCTTTGTGGTTCCCTCAAAGCCGGGTTTCTTGAAAAACAGATGAAACACCTCCCGCCAAGGATAAACTGCAGAGCGGGCATTCCGGTAACTGCAGTGTTTGGATGAATATAAAGGGTATCGTCATAATTCTTTTGAAATTAACCGGTCCGCGGCAGAGATCCATAACGAAAAACCCATCTATTCCCATCATATCTTAGACGCCTAAGGGTTGACAAGCCGGGCCGGAACAAAGGATACTTAGGTTCTGAGGTTTTCTAAGGTACAACATATATGGGTGGTACTATGCACAGGATTTATAACGGGGGCGGGCGATAATGGAGGCTTTCCTTGCTTTGCCCATCGCTGTCCCTCTGATTGACTGGTATCGGCAAAATGCCCGGAGCCTGCCCTGGCGGAAAAATACGGATGCCTATCGCGTATGGATCAGCGAGATTATGCTCCAGCAAACGCGGGTCGAGGCGGTGAAACCGTATTATACCCGCTTTCTTGCGGCGCTTCCGGATGTCGCGGCCTTAAGCCGGGTAGAGGATGATGTGCTCTATAAACTCTGGGAGGGGTTGGGGTATTATAGCAGGGCGCGTAATCTCAAGCGGGCAGCCATACAAATCGTTCGTGAACATGGCGGCAAGCTGCCCGCAAGCCATGAGGCGCTCCTAAGTCTGCCGGGCATTGGTCCCTACACGGCGGGTGCAATCGCGTCTATCGCTTATGGCATCGCCGTGCCTGCGGTGGACGGAAATGTTCTTCGTGTATTGGCGCGGTTAAGCGGCTGCACGCTCGATATCGCGCAGCCGAAGACCCGTCTTCTTGCCGAGCATGCGATCCGGGAAATGATCCCGGAGGATGAACCAGGCACATTCAACCAGGCGCTTATGGAGCTTGGCGCATGCGTCTGCCTGCCCAACGGGGAGCCAAAGTGCGGCGTCTGCCCGCTCAATGCCGTTTGCAGGGGATATGCTTCGGGCCGGGCGGCTGCTTTACCTGTAAAAGGAAAGAAAACGCCGCGGCGGAAAGAGCAGTATACGGTATTTGTACTTCTGCAAAACGGCTGCTTTGCGGTGCGAAGGCGGGGTGGCGACGGGCTTCTTTCCGGCCTCTGGGAGCTTCCGAATTGCCCGGGGAATATGGAGGACGACGAACTGGGTGCGCAGCTTGCGCTGTGGGGCGCTGTCCCTACCGGGGAGATCAAACGGTATACAAAGAAGCACATTTTCACGCATGTGGAGTGGAACATGCGCGTATATGCGCTTGGTGTTGACATTCCCGAACTGCCGGAAGGCTGGGAATGGGCGAATGCACAAAGCGCCCACGCGCTGCCCACCGCGTTTCGTATTTGCCTCACAAGTTGACGGCAAGGGAATAGGGGATTATAATACCATTGCCGAAAGCGGGTTGCAGCAGGCAATGCTTTGGGTATGAATAATGTAATCAATCGGCCTGGGGGCCGGATACCGAGGAAAGAATGGAACTTTTGAATATTACCAGTCAAGTGCGCGATGCACTCAATGATCTGTTTGCGGTGGCTGACCTAAATGAAGGCGATCTTTTTGTGGTAGGCTGCTCCACCAGCGAGGTGGGCGGGCATATGATCGGCTCGCACTCAAGCACCGAAATCGCAACCGCCATCATGGACGCCATACTGCCTGAAATCAAAGCCCGGGGGCTTTACCTTGCCGTACAGTGCTGCGAGCATTTGAACCGCGCCCTAGTCGTGGAACAGGAGGCAATGGTCAAGTACGATCTCACGCATGTCTGGGTGCGGCCCTGGCTGCACGCGGGCGGCGCGTTTGCAGTAGAGGCGCTTTCCCGATTCTCCAATCCTGTGATGGTGGAGGATATCAGAGGGCGCGCCAGCGCGGGCATGGACATTGGCGGAACATTTATCGGCATGCATTTAAGACCCGTGGTGGTGCCTGTCCATACACAACACAGGCGCGTTGGCGAGGCTACATTGACCATGGCGCGCACTCGTCCCAAATACATCGGCGGGCCGCGCGCGCAGTATGAGGAAACCAATAAATAGCAGCTTTAATGCCCTTCCGGCTGGAAGGGTATTTTTTTATACAAAAATGCTTGCTAAATTGTTGACAATATAGAACCCATATCATAGAATGAGCTTATAAATGTCTCATTTGATACAAATATGCGGGGATAATGTGGAATGGAAACGACAAAGCCGGTTTCCAAAGCAAAATGGGGACGCATGGCCGGGCTTCTTTCAAGCTGCTTTTTGTTTCGGGGATTCTCCTTAGAAGAGATGGAACACCTGCTCGCATAGGAGGATATCGCGTTTCAAAAATATGCGACGGGGGAGGTCATACTTTCCCCGGAAATCGGTTCTCCCGCGCTCATGGTTTTGTTAAAGGGCAGCGC
>JAEXTB010000225.1 GCA_023453725.1 Bacillota bacterium
AACGCCATATACGGCGAACAGTTTGGCGGAGAATTTCCTGCGCGCTCCTGCGTGCAGGTCGCAAAACTTCCTGCCGGTGCTTTGGTTGAGATTGAGGTAGTGGCCGTAAAGCCGTAATCCCAAAGATATATGAAAAGCCGCTCGGCAATACCGGGCGGCTTTTTGTTGTTTTTGCAGTTTTAACGCTTGACAGGCGCGCGGCGGATCAGAAGGAAGCTTAGGCCGACTGAAATCAGTACGGTAACAAACATCCCCAAGAGATTGCTCCAGACGGTAACGCCCTCGCGGAACCCTCCAAGGAAGGCGAAAATCCGTATCATCTGTTCCACGGACGGCTGAAGCAGGTTCAATATGATGCTGATATACACCGGCGAAAGGGAAATGACGATTTTCAAAACCCTATTGGACCGGTAGTATAGTGCGGTGATAAACAAACCACCGAACGCAAACATGGCCAACAATGCGAATTCCCACACAAACTGCGCGAAAATGCTCCCTTGCGCGTAGGCCTGTGAAAACAGAGAGCTGTAGGGCTGTAATTGCGCATATAGGCGGCCCCATGCGATATCGATTACCGCCATGCCCGCGGCAATTGCAACAAGCGCCAGAAGCGTGCCGAGAAAGAACGTCTTCCTCGTGACGCTTAAAAACTGCATAAACCTGAAGTTGGTCTTAAAGGAATTGAGCCCCACCACAAATATAAAAATAGCGGTAGCAAATTCGAACCCGGAAGAGGAGCCGTCCCAAACGGTGAGTAACAGCGTGACGAACAGCATCGCAGCATAGAATATGGCGACCGCCGCCAGGGATTCATAAACCTGATACCGAAAAACCTTGAATACCTTGTTCATTGTACGCCTCCTCCTTGCGAATTGGTGAGATAAATAAACAGTTTTTGCAGCTCTATGCCGCCAAATTCCAATTTGAGCGTCTGGGCCAGCGCCTGATCCTTTTTGCAATCCAGTACAGCGGCCATTTTGAAATTCCCCATGGACTGCTCGAATATCACCTGCTTGTTTTTGCAGTACTCCGCTACCGCCGCCGCTTCGCCCGCAACCGAGTGGGCTCTTGAAAGCAGTTCCTCGACGGACTGGCTCAAAATGAGCCTTCCTTCATCGAGTATGACCGCCTGCTCGATTACCTGTGCGGCTTCATCGATCAGATGGGTGGAAAGTATGACGGTGCAGGGGCGTTTTGCAAAAAGCGCAAGCAGTTCCTGATAAAAGAGTTCACGGTGCGGCGCATCCAGCCCTAGAACAGGCTCGTCAAATATCAGAATCGGCGCCCCGGACGCCATCGTAAGAATGAGCTTGAAGATAGAGCTATACCCTGTGGAAAGCTGCTTCATTTTCTTGCTGACATTCAGACCAAACTTTTGTGCCAGGGAAAGGGCGTAGAGATCATCAAACCCCTCATAAAACTCTTTTGTCCACTCTATTGCCCGCTTCACGCGCATCCCTTCGGGGACAAGGTTCTGTTCCGTCATGGAAAAGATTTTATTGAGCGCGCTGCCGTTTTCCATAACGCTCTGTCCTTCCACCGTGATCTCCCCTTCACTTGGGAACAGCCTGTTGGTGATGAGATTAATGAGCGTGGTCTTTCCCGCGCCGTTGCGGCCCAATAAGCCGTAGATTTTTCCCGGAACAAATGTTGCGGAAACATCATTGAGCGCCCGTACCGCGCCATAACGCATGGAAACGTTCTTCACCTCAATCGCGTTCATGGCCTACCCTCCCGATCATTGCAATAATTTCCTGCTTGGAAATATTGAGCTTAGTCGCTTCTTCCAGAAGCCTTATGATATAGTTTTCAAAAAATGTTTCCTTGCGCTTTTCGGAAATCCGCTGCCGCGCGCCGCTTGCTACAAACATGCCTACCCCCCGCTTTTTATAAAGAATTCCTTCGTCAACCAGCAGGTTGACTCCCTTCCCCGCCGTAGCTGGATTGATTCTCATCGTCACCGAAATTTCGGTGGTGGACGGTACCTGTGTTTCCTCCCCGAATATGCCCTTTAGAATATCGTCCTCAATTCCTTCGGCAAGCTGGAGGTAAATGGGCTTATCTCCCTCAAAATTCATTTGCATTGCTCCACCTCCCTTATTTTCTCCTTACAGGCGCTCCGCACTCATATGGTTAACTACTTATGTAATTAACTATATGACCACTTCGGGGAAATGTCAACACAATTTTTCCAAAAAAATAAAAAAAGCTCCTCAGGCTGAGGAGCTTTGTTCATGTTGCATCCAAATGTAGATATATCTTTGTTCCCGCGCGTTTAGCGGCCTATGCACGCGCCGAGCACTTCCCCGATGCGGGCGTGTACGACAATATCCGCCTGCCCGTCCATGGGCGTGTTTGAAAGGTTGATGAGCGCGAGCGTATCGCCATGAAAATACTGCGTCAGCGACGCCGCTGGGTAAACCATAAGCGATGTTCCGCCCACAATAAGAACATCTGCCTGCCGGATATTGAGGATTGCGGCATCCACCACCGTATCATCGAGCGGTTCGCCATAAAGCACCACATCCGGTTTGATGATCCCGCCGCAGGTGCATTTGGGAACGCCATCCGCGATTATAATATCCTCCAAGGCGTACTTCTTTGCGCAGGCCATACAGCTGTTGCGGTAGACGGAGCCGTGCAGTTCCAGTACGTTTTTGCTCCCGGCTTTTTGGTGCAGGCCGTCGATGTTCTGTGTAACCACCGCCGTGAGCTTGCCTAAGCGCTCCAACTCTGCGAGCGCTTCATGCGCAGCGTTGGGCTTTGCATCCGGATAAAGCAGCATGGCGCGGTAATAACGGTAAAATGTCAATGTATCAGAAAGAAAGTATTCATGGCTCAATAGCGTTTCGGGCGGATGTCCATACCGCTTTATTGCAGTGAATATGCCGTCCTCGCTGCGAAAATCGGGAATGCCGCTTTCTGTGCTGACTCCCGCCCCGCCCAAAAATACAATGCGCTTGCCCGTTTCAATGGCGCGCTTAAGTTTCTCCCATTCCGCCTGCATGACCGGCTACCTCTTTTCTTTACTCGCTGTTTTGTTCCGGCCCATTATCACTTTAGTATAGCATTGTATCCCGCGCGCAAGCCATAAAAAACCAAAACTTTTCATGGCGTTCAGATGTTGTCCAAGGTGAAGAGTTGCATGGGAATGCTTGCATATATTATACTTGTTTTACCATATACGACAAATTCCACAATGCAATTCTACGAAAAATGAAGGTGGTTGAGCCTTATGAGCAGAAAATCCGCTGTAGACCCGAACAGCAAGCCGCCGTCCACGCTGCAAAGGGCCCTCGCCTTTTGCGCTCTGCTGCTTTTGTGCGCGCTGATTTACCTGCTGGTCAACCTGCAGGAAAATCAAAGAGCCTATGCGGTCGTCTATACCGCAACGCCTGCATCGACTATGACACCCAAGCCTACCCTGCCGCCCGGAGTATCCACGGACGTGTTTTTCAGCCGTCTGGAAGAGGCAGGGTTTACGCTGGAGAATAATGACGGCACATATTTGCTCAAAGCGGAGGCGGAAGGGCCTGAGGATACCCTGGTGCTGTACACACCGCACGGTTATGTACAGGGCTTTTCGCTGACGCTTCAGGAAAAGGCAAGCAAAAAGATTACTTCACCAAAAGGCAATATCAGCAAATACCTGGTGGAAAATCAGCAGGAAGTACTTAAGGCACAATCTGCGCGCGTCGCAGTCCTTTTGCCCGTACTGCTTGCCGCCATGACGGAAGAAAATGAGTTTCCCCATTCCATTGCGCTTGTATGGGCCGATGAGGGCACAGCCGTATTTGAAAGCGGGAAAGCGGTAAGCGAAACAAAGCACGGGATATCCTTTGCAGCACTACGCACGGAGGAAGATCAGCTTCTCTTAAGCGCAGACCTCTTATGAATACGCAGCAGGAGCGATACTTTAACCGCCGCCCTTTTGTAACCGCCGCGCTAGGTATGATGGCAGGCGTGCTTCTAGGCCGTTTGCTCCCCGGACCAAGCGGCTACATCATCTCCGGCGCATGCATTGCACTCTCCTTTCTTTTTGCACGCTCCCGGGTAAAATGGCTGCCCTTATTTCTGGCATTTGCCGCCGTTGGCGTGTTCAGGCTGGAGCTTGCGTATCCGCGCCTTCCGCAACCAAAAGAGCAGTGCGAATTATCCGGAACCGTTGTGCAAGCTGTCAAGCAGGGGCAGTCCCTTAGGGTGACGCTTTCGCAAGCTGCGACGGACGGCACCCGCCGCATAGACGGCTCTGTTCTGCTTACCGTGCCGCGGTATAACGGGCCGCCGTTCAAGTACGGGCAGCAGCTCACCGCGCGGGCTTCGCTTACACTGCCGCAGGGAGCGCGCAATGAAGGCGGCATGGATTACCGTTTATATTGCTTCTCGCAGGGCATTGTCTGCACCGCTGTAGCAAAAAGCCCTGTCAGTGCTGTAGACGCCCCACCCGGCATTTATGGATGGCTCCTTCAACTGCGCGATAACAGCACGCAGCTGCTCATCCGGCTGATGGGTCGGGAGAATGGCGCGCTGGCGGCTGGTATGCTGCACGGCGCGATTGAAGATATTTCAGACCAGACGCTAAACGATTTTCGCGGCGCGGGCATTGCACACCTACTTTCGGTTTCCGGCTTGCATGTCTCGCTGCTGGCTGCGGCACTTCTTTTCCTATTGCGGCGCGTCCATCCTGTTCCGCAGTTTATCTTCATCTGCACCGCTTTGTTCTTTTACTGCGCATTCTGCGCGTTTGCGCCTCCTACGCTCCGCGCGGCGCTGATGACAATCTGCCTGCTGCTTTCAAAAATCCTGCACCGCAGGAACGATCCACTTTCTGCGCTTTCATTTTCCTTTCTCATTCTATTGCTGATTTCTCCGTTCACACTGTTTTCAATCGGCTTTCAATTGTCGTATACGGCGGTGCTTGGCATACTGCTTTTATATCCCACCCTATCTAAAGCAATGCTGCGCATCCCGCGGCAGCTTAGCGAACCACTGGCGTTGAGCGTCAGCGCAAGCTTAGCGACCCTGCCCGTTTCCGCGGCCGTGTTCCAAAGCACCTCACTTTTAAGCGTACCCGCGAACATTTTAGTGGTTCCGCTTTGCGCGCTTTCCATGCTGCCTTCCGGCATCGCTCTTTTTCTATATCCAATTTCAAGCGCTCTGGCCGGGTTTTCGGCATCGTTTTCGGGCGTTGCCATCGCCTTGATGCGCGCTGTCGCGCAGGCTGCCGCAAGCCCCGGTATGCTCCGCCTTCCCCCGGCCCCGGTT
>JAEXTB010000181.1 GCA_023453725.1 Bacillota bacterium
GACAATGCCTACATGATTATAGCACAGGTTTGTGAAAAAAACACCACTTCTGCAAGATGTAATTCCTGTTTTATCGCGCAATATTCTTCCGGCAAAATCAGGATAGCGGTTGCCGGGCATGGGCAAAATGGAAGCGGGAGGTGTGGTTATGCATTCAGATTCTATATGGAAAGACGCCATTGTGCGGCCAAAGGAACATACACTCACGGGCGACATAGAAACGGAGGTCGCAATCATCGGTGGCGGTATCGCAGGGGTATTGACTGCTTATTTACTCAAGGAACAGGGGGTTCCTTCCATTATATTTGAGGCGGATACCGTCTTTTCAGGCCAGACGGGGCGTACCACCGCAAAAATTACATCACAGCACGGATTAATCTATGACAAGCTCACGACCCGGTTCGGCAGGGAAGGGGCACTCAATTATGCGCGCGCAAATGAAAGCGCCATAGAAGCTTATGCCGCCATGATCGGCAGGCTTGGGATTGAATGTTCTTTTAAGCGCTTGCCCGCTTTTGTATATTCCACCGAAGAAAAAGATCCTTTAGAGAAGGAAGCAACTGCGGCGGCGGAGCTTGGCATATCGGCAACTTATACGACGGATACGAGCCTTCCGTTTCCGGTGGCGGGGGCGGTGCGTTTTGACGGGCAGGCGCAGTTCCATCCGCTGAAATTTTTAAGCGCGCTTTTGCCGGAACTTACCGTATACGAACATACGCCAGTAATGGTGGAAGGGAACGTATTAAAGGCCAAAGGGTACTCGATCCGTGCAAAGAAAACCATATTTGCCTGTCACTATCCGTTTTTGAATGCACCGGGTTACTATTTCCTGCGTATGCACCAGGAGCGTTCCTATGTGGTCGCGCTCAGCGGCGCAATGGAATTTGACGCAACGTATATCGGCATGGATCAGAACGCGCTTTCGTTGCGCAACCATGAGGGTCTGCTTCTGCTGGGCGGCGGCGGGCACCGCACGGGGGACAACAAAGGCGGCGGAAAATACGAGCTGCTGCGCAGGGCGGCCCTTAAGTATTTTCCGAACAGCCGCGAGGTTGCCCATTGGTCCGCGCAGGATTGCATGACGCATGACGGTGTGCCGTATATCGGCAGGTATTCACACGATACACCGGATTGGTACATTGCAACCGGCTTTCAAAAGTGGGGCATGACCACTTCCATGGTTGCGGCAACTTTGCTTACAGGCGCAATCGCACACGAAAAGAACGATTTTGGCATATTTTCACCGGACCGATATGTGCCCATAGCCGCCGTGCCTGAGTTTTTAAAGGATGGCGCCCAAGCTGCAAAGGGGCTTTTAAAGCAGCAATTTCATGTTCCTGAGAAAACGCTTAACGAATTGCCTTTAACACATGGCGGGGTTGTGGATGTGGAAGGGGAAAAGCTTGGCGTTTATAAAAACGAGCGGGGAGAGTGTTTTACCATCCACACCAAATGCCCGCACCTGGGATGCGAGCTTACATATAACCCCGACGAAACCAGTTGGGACTGTCCCTGCCACGGCTCGCGCTTTTCTTATACGGGGGAACGGCTGGAGGGCCCCGCGCAGGAGGACGCGACGCGTGCGTAGGTATTACGGCGGGAACAGGCGCAGGGAGTATTTTGAAGGCTGGTATTTCCGCCAGCAGGCGGGGGGGCAGGTCATAGCGATTATTCCCGCCATGCACATTGATGCAGTAGGCGTAAAATCCGCTTCCATTCAGGTGATCACAAACTCGGCGGCAGACAGGGTGATTTTTCCGTTTGAGGAATTTTGCGCGGCATCGGATGGCTTTTTGATTACGGTGGGCGGCAACCGATTTTCGGAAGCAGGTATCTGTGTCAATATCAGGACAGATACGCTGCATGTCAGAGGGGAGCTCGTCTATGGCATGCTGACGCCGCCCAAATACGATATGATGGGCCCGTTCCGTTTTTTACCCAATATGCAGTGCAGACACAGCGTATTGAGCATTCGGCATACCGTTTCCGGCATCCTGAAGGTAAATGGGGAAACCATATCCTTTCAGGATTCGCATGGATATCTGGAGGGGGACCGTGGAAGTTCGTTTCCGACCCGCTACCTATGGACGCAGTGCGAACTGGATGGGGATATTTCCGTTATGCTCAGCATTGCGGATATTCCGTATGCGGGAAGAATATTCACCGGGATAATCGGTTTTGTGTATATGGAGGGAAAGGAATACCGCATTGCAACCTATCTTGGCGCGAAAATGGAGCGTATGGAAAATCATTTTGTCTCCGTCCGGCAGGGGGAGCTTCTGCTGCAGGTGGAGTTGATCCATGAGAATCCCCGCCCGCTGTATGCGGCTTATAACGGCAATATGGTTAGAATTATCAGGGAAAGTCCCTGCGCACGCGTCCGGTACCGCCTGTATAAAAAAGGAAGGGCGGTGTTTGATCTGGTCGGCGACTGGGCTGGGTATGAGAACGCACTTGGATTGTAAGCGGTTCTTTTAAAGTTCAAAAAAACTTTTTATTTTCTCTTGTCATCCTGTGGTATCATATGCAAAGCGTATGAATGATACTTAAACGCTGTAACCGATGGAAACGGAGGATACAAGTATGAAAAAAAGACTGCTTTTATGGGTAATGATTGCGGTGCTCTCCCTTGCAGCGGCAATACCTGCGCTTGCCTTGGATGCCGGGCTTGAGCGCGTCACAATCGGCGCAAATCTCGATGCGGCGCAGCGCGCCCAGGTATACGCGGATCTCGGCGTTACGCCGGGCAGCGTCACGGAACTCCAGGTTACCAATGAGGAAGAACGAGAATATCTGGAAGGCCTGGTTTCCGATGGGAAAATCGGCAACGTGGCGCTTTCAAGCGTGTACATCAAGACGCTGCCCGAAGGCGAAGGCCTGAAGGTGACGACCAACAACATCAACTGGTGTTCCAAGGAAATGTACATCAACGCCCTGACCACCGCGGGCATTACCGATGCCGAAGTGCGCATCACCGCACCCTTTGAGGTTTCCGGAACCGCCGCGCTCACTGGGCTCTATAAATCCTACGAAGATATTACCGGCGAAAAGTTGGACTTGAACGCAAAGTCCATTGCCGTGGAAGAGATCGTAGTGACAGGCAACCTTGCCGAAATGATCGGCGACGTGGATGCTACGGAACTTGTCAACCAGCTCAAGCTCGTTCTGGAACAGACCAAGACCATGTCCGATGACGAGGTGCGCAACGAAATTACAACCATTGCGAAGAACCTCAACATCTCCCTGACAGACGGTCAGGTCAGCCAGTTGCTTGATCTGTGCCGCTCGATGGAAGGGCTTGATTCTCAGGAACTTGCCGCCAAAGTCGAATCGCTCAAAAAGACGATAGAGGGCGCAAACCAGGTACAGAAAACTGCCACCAAGATCTGGGATGGCGTGAAGAACGTAGTTTCGGCAGTGGGCAACTTTTTTTCAAACCTGTTCAAATAGGGATTACACCAATCCTTGAAACATGCAAGATTTCCTGTTTTCAAAAGACCTTCCGCAGCTCGCGGCAGGTCTTTTATCTCGCGCTGTCTTTGTGCCGGGTTGACCGCATCCGGTTTTTAAGCTATGCTATCATGGAAGAATTATCCTAAATTCCTGCTTGGGGACGCTATGACAGAGACCGAAAAGTCGATCGAACAATTTTATGAAGCGTTCGAACCAATGCAAGGCTTAGTTTACGGTTTGATTTTATCGCTTGTGCGTAACCGCGAGGATGCGCTCGATATCCTGCAGGATACCATTGTGCTGGCCATCCGCCATTACGATCAGCTGAAAGACAAATCCATGCTCAAGCCGTGGATTTTGCGTATCGCAAAAAACGAAAGCTATACCTATCTGAGAAAGAACAGCCGCTCAAAGGAACTTTTAACAGAACCCCTCATGCTTTCTCTCATGCCCCTGGCCTCGAGCCAAAATGTGGAGCAATCCATACTGCGCTCAGAGGAAACGGCGCGTTTAATTTTTGCGCTCCAGAGTTTGGATGAGGTGGATCGGCTTATTTTATATTTGAGATTTCAAGAAGATATGAAGCTTGCCATGATCGCAGAGGTTACGGGATTTACGCTGCCCAAAGTAAAATCCCGCCTAAGCCGCGTATGTAAGAAGTTAAGACGCATCATGGAAAAAGATTAGCGCACATTCGAGGAAAAACGCGACTATTTTGGAAATGGTGCATCTAATTAATAAAGAGGTGTAAAACAACAAACCATGACGCAACGCGAGCTTGAAAAGCTGCTTCGGAGGCCGGAGGTTCTGCAGGAACTTGAGCAGAGCCTGTTTGGCGATCCTGCGCTTTGGGCATCGCAGGATGACCGGAACAGCGCTAAGGGCCCGGAGGGGATATCGGCCCAAAAGAATCTCCAGATCAGGAACGAAGTCACGCAGCGCGTCATGAGGCCTGAACCCTCTGAAAGCAGGGCCATCGCCCCTCGGCGCCGCTACGGAAACCGTGCGCTGCAATGGACTGCGGCAGCGGCATGTGTTGCGTTGTTTGTCTGTTATATTGCGTTTTATCCACAGGCCAAGTCGCTTGCGACCTCCTATGAGGAACGGGTTGCCCGGAAGGTGGAGGGGCATGTCATTATCGAAAGCGCAGAAGATGCAAACCCGGATAACGGTGAAACAAGTACGGGCATGCGGGTATCCGGCGTAGACGGTTTTGAGATGTACTCCTATGAGAACATTGATGAATACATGCAGAAAACCGGCAGAGACCCTGTGCTGGTGACTGGCGGATATGAAAAAATTGTTTCGATTATGGATGAACTGGACCCCGATAGGGGTTATACGCTGATGATTGCCTACGAGCTCAAAAGCGGGGAGTATATCAGCACCTCGCAGTTTTACGCAAAGGAAATAGAAGAGCGTATATTTGCAGACAGCTATGAGCGCACTGTATTGGGTGATAAGACAATGTTCTGCCGGGTGGAGGATGACAACTCCTACACCTACGGTACGGTCAGGCTCGCGGACGACTGCACATTTTCACTGTTTGTACCGTATGCGGAGCAGTTCGATCCGTATGCAGACGGGCTGGCGTTTGCTTCACAAGTGGACGCGGCGCGCTTTTTTGTGCCGCCGCCGGAGCCCATGCCGGAAAGCGAGGAAGATGGGGCATATTCCCCTTCTGAAACGTCTTATACGACGTTTGAGGAATTCAGCAGGGCGAATGGACTTTGGCCCATTATATTGGATGAGCCGTATGCAAAGCCGGTTTCCATTACATTCTATTCCGGCTTGCTGACACAAACGCTCAGCGTTGAATATGAAAAGGCGGGGCAGCGCATTTATGCCTTCGAGCACTTTAACGCGATGGGTTCGGAGGCGTACACCATGGAGGATAAGACGTACTACACCACAAAGGTTCTTGGGAAGTACACCATGCATTGCTCTGTGGATTTGCAGGACGGCAGCACGGCGGGCGTTGCTGTGGTGAATGGGTCTTCGTTCTTTATCGTCGCCGAGAAAGGGATTGATTATAAAGAACTGCTTAAGCACCTGTATATCATGGAGCATTGAAAGGGATCTGCCTGTATAAAACAAGAGCCGCATTAGAAATGCGGCTCTTTTGTATAGGGTTCTCGCTATTTTGCAAGCAGTTCCCGGCTGCCGGGCTTTTCAAGCGGTAATTTTCCTTCTCTGCAGATGGGGCATACTTCAGGCGCGTAAGTCTTGATGTCGAGCGCAAGCGCCGCATATACGGGCAGCTTGAACGCACAGTCTTCTGCGCGGCGGTCCACGATGCACGCGGCGCCGATGACCGTAGCGCCCATGTCTTCCAACACTTTCACAGTTTCCATGGTGGATTTTCCGGTGGTGATGACATCTTCCGCAATCAGGATATTGTCGCCGGGGCCAACGGAAAAGCCGCGCCGCAGCTGCATTTCGCCATCCTTGCGCTCTGTGAATATGCTTTCAACCCCCAACTGCCGCGCAAGTTCATATGAGACGATGACGCCGCCCATCGCCGGGCCGCAGACCTTTGTAACGGGGAGGCCTTTGACCTGTTCCACAACGGTTTTTAATGCCTCGGCCGCTGCAGCGGGGAAACGCAGCAGCTTTGCGCACTGGCAGTATTGGCCGCTGTGCAGACCCGAAGAGAGCAGGAAATGTCCTTCTAAGAACGCTTCGGATTCCTTCATGATGGTAAGGTTGTCTTTCATAATTTCCTCCTATACAATCCCGCGAATTTCGCTGATGTTTTGTAATCCCTGTTCCTCGCAGTAGGTCGCAAGTCCGTCTATGATTGCAGGCATTGCTTCCGGGTTTGCAAACGTCATGGAGCCAACCTGTACGGCGGTGGCTCCGGCCATCAAAAAGCACAGCGCGTCATTGGCGGTTGCGATGCCGCCTAAGCCCACGATGGGAATAGAAACACGCTTTGCCACCTGGTGTACCATCCTTAATGCGATGGGCAATATGGCGGGGCCGGAGAGCCCGGCGTATATGTTATCAAACACCGCCTGCTTCCTTTTGACGTCGATTGCCATGCCCAAGAACGTGTTGACTAAGCTTAACCCGTCCGCGCCCGCCTCCTCGCAGGCAAGCGCCACCGCGACGATATCCGGCGCGTTGGGGGAGAGCTTCACGAGAAGCGGATGCTTTGTGACCGCCCTGACTTTCTTTACAATATCCGCCGCGCAGGACGGGTCCGTGCCAAACGCCATGCCGCCCGCCTTGACGTTGGGGCAGGAGATGTTGAGTTCGATGATGTCTATATCGGCATCATTTAACAGCACAGCGCCCTCGATATAGTCTTCCTCGCTGTGCCCGCCAAGGTTTGTAAGCACCGCACAGCCTAGCGTACGCATATAGGGTGCTTCTTCCTGAACAAAGCGCGCTACGCCCGGGTTTTCCAGACCGATACTGTTTAAAAGTCCTGCGGGGGTTTCCATCACGCGCTGGCCGGGGTTGCCTGCACTACCGTTGAGCGTTAAGCCCTTGCCGCATATGCCACCTAGAAGGGAGACGTCAAACAATTCCGCATATTCATGCCCGAATCCGAACGTGCCGGAAGCGGCAATGACGGGGTTTTTAAGCGTTACGCCGAGGAGTGATGTCGCAAGCGGGTTATATGGCATCGTACACCTCCTGATAGGGGAACACAGGCCCTTCCTTGCAGATACGCTTTTGCCCTGCCGTTGTTTTGCAGGTGCAGCCCAAACATGCGCCAACGCCGCACGCCATGTGCTTTTCTAGTGAGACATAGAGCCGGGCGTCCGCCTCCCTTGCTGCCTGCATGGCGGCACGGAGCATGGGCTTGGGGCCGCAGGCGTAGTAGGTGGCGGGGCGCGTAAAGTCCACATCCGCCGTGACATAGCCGCCGATGTTTACATGCGTCTTGTCGGAAAGCGCAGTAAAATCCTCTTTGAGATATGCTTCCTCCCGGAACCCGAGATAAACTTCAATCCGCCGGTTGGGGTCTTTTTCGCGGAGCGTCTTTAGAAGAAGATACAGCGGCGCGGTTCCAATACCGCCGCCGATTACTACGGCATCTCCGGGAAGCAGCGGAAAGCCATTGCCGCATGGGCCCTGTACGGTAAGCGTCTGGCCAGCCAGCATGCGGGAAAACTGTTCTGTCCCGCGTCCGGCGGTTTGGTATAAAAACGAAAGCTCGCCTGTCTGTTCATCCGCGTCGAACAGGCTGATGGGTCTAGATAAAAACGGGTCCAGCGTATCCGGCTGCCGCAGCATGTAGAATTGCCCGGCTTTTCCCATGGGTGCGCCGGAGAGACGCATGCGGTAGATTTGCTCCGCGATGCGTATGTTTTCGGTTATTACAGCCATTTGAGGATATCCTCCCGCATGGCAAGGACGGCACGATTTACATGTACATCAAAATCGCTTTCTTCTGTCTTCCCCTTGTGCGCGGTAATGAGTCCGCGGGAAGAGTTGACGACCCCGCAAACGCCGTCGCGGAAGAAGGTTGCAATGTCCTTGCCCGTGCCGCCCTGTGCGCCGTAACCGGGGATGAGCAGGAAGGTATGCGGCAAAAGCTGCCGTATGGTTTCAAATTCCTCCGGGTAGGTGAGACCTGTGACAGCGCCGATGGCGGAAAAGCCGCTTTCGCCAATGAACGCCTTGCCCCAATCAGAAACCTTTTGCGCCATGCGCTGGTAGAGTGTCGTTCCGCCCACATCCAGGTCCTGAAAATCCCCGCTCGACGGGTTGGAGGTCTTCACCAGCACAAACAGTCCCTTGCCTTTTTCAAGATACGGATAATAGGGGGATACTGCGTCTTCACCCATGTAGGCGTTGACGGTGATGAGATCCGTTTCAAAATCTCCGGTAAAGTGTCCCTGTGCGTATTGCGTGGCGGTGGAGGAGATATCCCCGCGCTTGACGTCTGAAATGACGATGCTGCCTTTTTCCCGCGCGTAACGTACGGTTTTTGCAAACGACTGCATGCCGTCAAGGCCAAGCGCCTCATAACAGGCTACCTGTACCTTGAAGCAACCGGCGCTCTCATATGTTGCGTCAATGATCTTGCGGTTGAATTCGTATATCTTTTCCCCGGTGGAGCAATCCTGCTGTTTTAGATACTCCGGCAAAAAGGAAAGCTGCGTATCCAATCCCACGCAAACCGGCCCCTTTTTCTGTACATCCTTATAAAGCCTGTCCATACTCATAACGCGTTTCCCCCTCCACGATTGTTTTTAATACACGTCCCCGCACATTACGCCCGTCAAACGGCGTATTGTGCGACTTTGAAATCATATCGTTTCTTCTTATTTCGTACTCTTCCTCAGTATCTAATATCACAAAATCCGCCGGATACCCCGGCGCTAAAAGCCCTGCCTTGATCCCCAGTCTACGGGCCGGAGAATAGGAAGTCAACTCTGCAAGCCGGGCAAGCGGAATGCCATGTTCATGGAACACCGCAAGGAATATGCTTATGGCATACTCAATATTGGAAATTCCGGCCATCCCATTGCGCTTGTCATCTTCCGTGTGCGGCGCGTGGTCGGTTGCGAGGCAGTCTACCGTTCCGTCCTGGATGCCCGCAATCAAAGCCAGGACATCCTCTTTGGTACGCAGCGGCGGGTTCACCTTGTAATCGTCATCATAGCCGAACAGGTGGTGCGGCGTGACCTCGCAGGTCAAAGCAAGTCCTTTCGCTTTCGCTTGGCGTACCAGTTCCACCGTTTCCGCCCGGCTGATGTGGCCGATGTGCAAGTTCCCGCCCGTTTCGCGTAAGAGCGCGATGTCTCTTGCTACAATCTGCCGTTCCGGCTGGCAGTGCGTGCTGATCAAAAAGCCGTACTTTTCTGAGTCAAGCAGCAGCTGCCGCATAAAGTCATCCGAGAAGATGGTTTTACCGTCGTTGGTGAGCATGCCTGTCGCGTGGGAGAGCGCCGCACGGTCGGTGGGAATGATATCCTCCAGGTTTTCGCCCGCAGCTGCCGCCTGCATGAGTTTACATAGCTTTAGCCGCCGCGCCTTTTCATGGTTTTGTTCCACCAATTCGGGCGTGTTGATGACGGGGTTGGTATTTGCCATGGCACAAAGCGTGGCGTATCCACCCTTGAGAGCCGCGCGCATGCCGGTTTCCAACGTTTCCTTTTGCGGGTAGCCGGGGTCCCGCAGGTGACAATGAAGATCAATAAACGCGGGGAAAATTGCATTCCCGCCTACGTCCACCGTAACATCGCTGTACTGGTTCCCGGCTTCTCCGCAATACCGGATGAGGCCGTCCTCCACATACAGGTCCCCGAAACGGTCGCCCATCGCATCGATCAACCTTGCGTTCGCGTAGCGGACGATCATCCGTTATTCACTCCTTTTATAAGCGTGCCCGCGCGTCGCAGTATTCGCAGGCGTATTCGTTCTTTTCCGCATCCACCTGGTAGAACGACGCATGCGCGATATGCTCCTGGTTTGTGATGCAGCGCGGGTTCTTACAGGTGAGGATGCCGGTCACCCGCTCCGGCGGGGAAAGCTTGATTTTGTTCACCCGCACGCCTTCCTTTACGTAGGAAATTGTGACGTTGGGGTCTATCAGCCCCAGCACCTCCAGGTTCAGTTCCAGATTGGTTTCTATTTTAATCAAATCCTTGTGGCCCATTTTGGTGCTGTTCACGTTGCGCATGAGCACGACGACATCATCGAGTTTATCAAGCCCAAGCTGCTGGAATATCTTATACCCGTGGCCTGCGCGGATGTGGTCAATCACAATGCCCTCTTTGAGTTTTGATACGTTGATCATACTGTTTCTCCTCCTTTTAGGTGCCCTTTAGGCTTGTACGGGCTCTTTTGTTCCAAGCAGCTTCATGATGAGCGCCATGCGCACATACATGCCAAATTTCACCTGTTCAAAGTACACCGCGCGCGGGTCCTGGTCCACTTCGGTGGCAATTTCATTTACGCGCGGCAGCGGATGCATTACGATCATATCCTGCTTGCCGAGTGCCATTTTATCCGCCGTCAGGATGAAAAAGTCTTTTAAACGCAGATACTCTTCTTCGCTGATGAACCGTTCGCGCTGTACGCGGGACATGTAGAGAATATCAAGCGAAGGCATCGCCGCTTCGAGGTCTGTCGTTTCTGTAAAGGGCACGTTGGCCTTTTTGAGCGCCTGCTTAACATAGGCCGGCATGGTGAGCTCTTCAGGGGAGATGAACAGGAACTTGACGTTTTCGTAGCGGGACAGGCAGGAGACAAGAGAGTGTATGGTACGGCCAAACTTCAGGTCGCCGCATACGCCGACCGTCAGGCCATCGAAGCTTTTTTTGTAGTTGCGTATGGTCAAAAGGTCGGTCAGTGTCTGGGTGGGGTGGTGGTGGCCGCCGTCGCCCGCGTTGATAACGGGGCAGGAGGCGTACTGGCTCATGAGCTTGGCGGTGCCCTCCTTGGGGTGGCGCACTACGATGATGTCCGCATACTGTGCCACCGTCCGGGCGCTGTCAGCGACCGTCTCGCCCTTTGCAGCACTGGAGGTGGAAGGATCGGAAAACCCGATAGTGCTGCCGCCAAGGCGGAGCATGGCCGCGTCAAAGGAGAACTTGGTTCGTGTTGAAGGCTCATAAAAAAGGCTTGCAAGGAGTTTTCCTTTGCACGCCTCTATATAATGGTTTGGATTTTGAATAATTCGTTCTGCAAGAGATAATACTTCCTCAATTTCCGAAAGGGAAAAGTCTCCCGGGGCAATCAGGCTTTTGTTTTGAAGCATCTGTGTCTCTCCTTTCTGTAATACGGGCGGCCCTGTAGCTGTTACGCAGGACCTTTTTACATATGCTGCATACTTATTGCAAAAAAAAACACTTGGCTTAGAAAAGCACCAGTGTTTTTTCTTACGTCAACTTTATTCGGTTGTATGTTAGCCGAAGCCTCATACGCGCTATTCCTTTCTGCAATACGCACCATACGCGCGTATTCATTTCGACAAGGATACTAAAATAGCGGTCAACTGTCAACGGCTTTTTTCATCCAAATATAAAAAAGATCCGTTTATGTACCCTCAGGGCACTTCAGATGAAACAAAAAAGTACGAAACTACTCAAACCGGACAAAATCATGCAACAAATGAAAACTAATTGTTAAAAGAATCCTTCCCGCCCATGTTTTGCGATATAATAGAGAAAATATGCCGTGATACGTACTTGCACCGCATGTTGTGCAATGTTTCGCCGATAAAAAACCATGGGAGGACTCCATGCGCAGACGCGCGCTGTCAATCTATTTATCCTGTATCTTGTTGCTTGTCATATTGCTGCAGGCGGGGGAACGCCGCGTGCTTGCAGAAGGGGAAGCGCCGTTTGAAACGGCGCAATCGGAAGCGCCGTTTGAAACGGCGCAATCGGAAGCGCCTGCAGAGTCCCCTGTACAGGAGACGCCTGCCCCTACGCTTCCGCCGGAGCCCACGCCAACTTCTTCCACGGAGCCGATCCCTTCCGCGGAGACTACACCAATATTGGAACCTACGCCGACACCTTCCGTTTTGCCTACACCAACGCCATCCATACTACCTTCTCCCAGTCCCTCTCCAACGCTGACACCGCTGCCCTATGCCGTCTGGATTGATGCGCAGAACATTACCGTCCCGGTCGGCACCAAACTTTCTTTTTCCATGCTTGCGTACGCGCAGGATGAGCGCGGGCAGGAACTTCCGGTAGTGGTGCTTGATAATGGCGGATATTCACCCGATGTACCGGGGATCTATCTTGTTCGCTTTGCGGCTGTTCATCCGGTGAGCGGTGAGACTGCTGTTGCGTTTTGCACCGTCACGGTGGTGGGGGAGATCATTGATGAGCAAAAGAGCACGCTCATTGGCACGAGTGACTCCCGCTACCGCAAGTATCAGCAGTATCGGGATATGATATCAGAAGATCTGCAGCGCATCATATCCGGCCTCAATGAGGAGTTTCAACAACGCGTCACGCTGCTGCAGGGGGCGTTTGATGATGCTCAGGAGTTTACGCTGCTGCGCGTCGTGCCTGTACAGGAGGAAACGGATGAATTAACGCCCCTAAGGGCCGCAACACAGAGTACGCTTGTTGTGCTGGATACGCCAAGCGTTTCCAACTGGTCCCAGGCGCTTGCCGTATTTGTGGCAAGAAGCTCTTTGGATGTAGAAGAACCGCTGGATCTCTATAACCTGCGAAAGATCCCGCTAGAGGGCATTCAGGAAGTATTTTGGGATATGCACTCGCTTGCCTTCCATGTGGAAAACGGCGCGCTCAAAGTCATGCTGGAGGAAAAAAGCAGCGAGGAAATGGCGCGTTTCTACGGCTTTGATGAAAAACGCACCGCCCAGCTTGATGAACTGATGCAGCCGGAATTTCAGCGATTGTTTGCCTCCCTGACCGGGGACACTTCGTTCTCGGATATGACAAAGGAGCAGGAAGAACAGATTAAACAAAGCCTGCCTAAGGGCCTGGCGATGCAGCGTGAACAGATTGTGTTGACTGCATACTCACTGGTGGGGCAGGTGGAATATTTCTGGGGCGGAAAGTACCCGCAAGTCGGGTGGAATCCGCTGTGGGGCGTGCCCAAGGTGGTCACCTCTTTGGGAAGCACCACCACGGGGACCGTACAGAAGTTTGGCTTGGACTGCAGCGGATTTGTGACGTGGGCGTTTGTCAATGCCGCGGAGGATATCAAGCTTGCGGAAGCGATTGGCGATGGCTCAGCAAGGCAATGGGGCAATTCCAGAACGCTTGGCTGGGACGAAGCGCAGCCGGGCGATCTTGCGTTCCGCGCAGTGCCGGGTACTTCTGCCATCAACCATGTGGGGATTGTGGTGGAAAGACGGGAGGATGGCACATACCTTGTGGCACACTGTTCTTCCAGCCGGGATAACGTGGTGGTGACAGAGGCCTGGTCAAGCGGCTTCCGGTATATGAGGAGGCCGGTACTCTATGAAGATGCGTAAACGGAAATGGCTTTTTTCGGTTGCCGCTCTGTGCCTGCTTTTGCCCTGCGCCGCTCTGGCGCAGACGCAGTACGTGTCTTGGGAAAGCGAGCCGGAAGAAGGCAGGGCGGTCGAAGCGGGAGAAACTATCCGCTATTCGTTTACGCTGGAGGAAGCTGCACAAGCAGCAAGCTGGGCGGCGCTACGCGTACAGCTTGGAAACGGGCTTGAACTGCAGCCCGAGTCCATATCCGTCGTATTGGGGCAGCAGCCCGCTCAAACTGTAGCACCGGAAGAGACACCACAAGACAATCGGGGGCAGGAAAAAACGGCGGATGCCGCACTGCAGATAGAAGAAGCAAAATGGGAAGTCGTCCCCGGAAACGATGGGTTTGTGCTGTTGCTTTCAAGCATCCGCGCGGGGGATACGGTTTCTTTTTTTGCAACCGTTCTGGATGAGGGGAAAGTGAGCGCCGCCGTGCGGACAGATGCGTTTACCTCTGCCATTTCACATACACTTGTGGTGCCTCCAACACCTGCGC
>JAEXTB010000327.1 GCA_023453725.1 Bacillota bacterium
CTACCACAGTGCCGACGCCGGAACCGACACTGGCACCTACCCCGGATCCCGAACCCACGCCTGACCCAACGCAGGAACCCACTCCGGTACCTAGCCCGGACGCCTCGGCAGAGCCGACCCCCACAGCCACTCCCGCAACCCAGTCGGGCATTCCCGGTGACGGCGGCGATGACGATGGCGGTGCCATTCCTTTGGGCGGCGGCGCAATCCCCTTAGGCCCGGGCTCCGAAACGGATGGGATTTTCCTCCCTAACACAGGCGCTCAAACCGATTGGAAAGGAATGATGCTTTTGATTGGCGGAGCTGTACTTGCAACGGGCGCAACGATCCTCAGGCGCAAGGAATCCCGAAGGTAACGAGGATATCAATATATAGAGAAGGGATGAATTCCAATGCAGAACGATGAATCTTGAAGGCCCGCGCCGAGTGGTGCGGGCCTTCATATATCAATTACAAATATGGTCTGAACAAGGTCTGTCATACGGGTTTAGAAGCGCCTCTAAGCGGGGCAGGGCGCATGTCGTACTCAAGACGATATCGATTCCGACATATCGCAAATCGGCTGATCTGTTTCGCACAGCAAGGGGAAAAGGCCCATGCGCGCGCCGTGAAACAAAACCTGCTGCACAATGCCCGCATCCTCGCCAAAGAGCGCATACCCTTTTGCCTTGATGGCGGCATTGGAACCCGCAGCGCCGTATAGCACGCGCATAATGCGCTTTACCCAGACATCCACGGGAAACGCCCGGGTATATCCGCAGGAGAAAAGCAGCACGCAGTCCGCAACCTTTTCCCCAACACCCGGAAGCGTAATGAGCGCTTTGAGCGCTTCTTCATAGCCCATGCGGGGCAAAGCGGCAAGCTCAAATCCGCCTTTTATCCGCTGCGCTGTTTGGTAAAGAAATGCCGCCCGGTATCCAAGCCCAAGCTCTTTTAACAATGCTTCTCCCGCATCGGCAAAAGTTTCGACAGAAGGAAAGGCATATACGGTATATGGCCCAATCGAACGCGCTTCGCCCAGGCGTTCGCGGATGCGCGTCATAATTGTGGTAATGCGCTTGATGTTGTTGTTGGCCGATATGATAAAGGCGCACAGCGTTTCCCAAACCGGTTGGTTGAGGATGCGCATGCCGCCGTAGCTGGCATACGCCTGCTGAATATACGCGTCCGCCCAGAATGGGGAGAACGCGGCGGCATAGTCTCGTTCCAGGTCAAAATAACGCTTCCAATAAGCGGCGTCAACGCCTCCGGTCCAGTACAGAACCCGGGAGTCGGCATGGATATAAGCCGCATTATTTCCGATGCAGGCGATACAGCCATCCTCCGTTTTTGCCCAAGAAAATGTCTGCCCGGAAAAAAGAGTGGTCTCAATATCTACCACGTCCGGCAGAAGGAGTTGATTTGTTTGCTGCATAGTTGTCATAACAACAGTATAGCACAGCGCTTGGCGGGTTTGCTGTTTGATAAGGCATGAACGGGGCAGAGAAATTAAGGGGGTCATGGATAAAAAGGGATAGAAACGAAGGCTAATTGATTGCGCAGTTTTAAACTTTTTATGAACCGTTGCCCCCACATTGCAGAGTATGCGTGAAAAGCCCAGAATTCCGGTGCTCCGGAGGCCCCCCCAAAGGTTGACAAATGCCCGCGAAGCATCATAACATGTACATATAAGTCATATGTACATGCCATATTCCGCCTTATGGCGGCTGGCGAAGGGAGGTACGGCGCCCACCATGCCGGCTGCGTGCGTCTTATGAACGCGCATGCCGCATTGTGCCGCTTCGAAATCAGGTAAGGAGAAACGATGAAAAAACGACAAAGAAACAAACCCAGCGCCTCTACGCGCGTACTCCGTGTAATTGTCATTCTGCTGGCGGTTGCATGTCTCACGGTAGGCGGCCTATTGATATATCAGAGGATGGCGGAACCCGCTTCGGCGGAGCCTACGGCACAACTGATTGCGCAAGGCGTCAGCGTGGATGGCGTCTCCCTTGGGGGTATGACCCGCGATCAGGCGCGTGAAGCGCTCAAGCAGGCAGAGCAGCAAAAGGCGGCGGAAATTCAGTTTGTACTCAACGCGCCCGGCGCGTCCACAACGATTACTTATGCGGATATGAACGTGACATTTGATACGGACGCGGTTTTGGAACAGGCGGCGGCGCTTGGCAATACCGGCACGAGAAAAGAGCAGCAAGCCGAGCGTGAGGCGCTGCTCGCCTCTCCCAAGGAATTTTCCATCAGCTATACGGTGGACGCTTCGCCCGCGCAGGGAAAAATAAGCGAACTTGCCGAACGTATGAAGACCGATGCTGTGGATGCAAGCGCTAAGCTCAAGGAGCAGTATGCCATCAAGACGGATATGGCACCGGAGGATTTTCTGGAGTTTACGCCGGAAGTAAAGGGCCAGGCGCTGGACGAAGCGGCACTGCTGGAGACGCTCAAAACCCGCGCGGAATCGCGCGAATATGGCACGATAGAGCTGCCCATACTGTACACGGAGCCTGCTGTTACGGTCGATACGCTAAAGGCCACGTTGATGAGCAGGCGCAGTACGGCGGAAACATCCTTTAAAAAATCGCCTTACAACCGCGAGGATCGCGTCTTTAACGTGAAGCGGGCGGCATCCTTGGTCAACGGCTTTGTATTAAAGCCGGGAGAGACGTTCTCCACCAACGATACGCTCGGCCCGCGCACATATGAGCTTGGATGGAAAGCGGCCCCTGCCTATGTGCAGGGCACGACGGAGGATCAGGCCGGCGGTGGCGTCTGCCAGGTCAGCACCACGCTCTATGCGGCTGTCGTCAAGGCGGATCTCGAAATTGTCTACCGCCGTAACCACTCCAGCCCCGTTGGATACATCAGCAGAGGGCTTGACGCTACCATCAACACCGGTACCATTGACTTCCAGTTTAAGAACAACACGCAGGCGGATATTTATATTTTTGCGTATACCATCGACTCTGCCGATGGGGAAGTTCCGGAAGGGCTTACGGACAAAACCGTGCATGTGGAAATCTATGGCGCGCCTTTGCCGGAGGAGTACGATGAAATCCGCCTGACCAGCGAAAAGGTAGAGACCGTCTCCCCCAAAGGGGAAATGGAAATTGTGGTGGATACGACCGTCGCCGCGGATTATTATAAGGAAGAGGTGTCCCGCCAGAACGGTTCCATATGGCAGTCCTACAAGCATTATTATAAGGATGGCGTGGAAGTAAAGGCGGAACCCTTGGCAAAGTCGACATACCGCGCGTATGCGGGTAAAATCACGGTGGGTGTGGGCTATTATGCGCCGCAGGTTCCCACAATTACGACTGAACCAGCGGTGCCCCCATAAACATTTACACGCTTCATGCTTTAACAATGAAGCAGCGTATCATGCGGGGAATTCCCCCGCATGTTCGCTATCAGAGAAAATCCCGATAGATGGAAGGAAACTTACATGCCAAATCAGGTCAATGGAAATACAACAGGCATCCGCAACACCGTGCTTGCCGAAATTGAACGGCTCTATGAATTCAGCGTGGGGCAGGATACGTTTGCAAGCCCGGAGCTGTTGGAGCATATGAGCATCTGTACCGCAGCCATCAACCGCGAGATATCGGTGTATATCAAGCGCAACGGCGTTATCGCGGATGTAAGCGTGGGGGACGCAAACACCGTCGCCATGCCGCAGATGCGTGTCGTCCGCAATGAGGACAGGCTTGCGGGCGTGCGGTGCATCCACACCCACCCCAATGGCAGCGCAATGCTCAGTGAGGTTGATTTGGGCACGCTCAAGTCCATGCGGCTGGACTGCATGGCGGCATTGGCCGTGCGGGACGGAAAGCCCACCACACTGTATGCCGCCTACTTGGGGGAATGGGGAGACGAAGGCTATGAAGTGCTCCTTTACGGCCCCATGCAGCCGCATCGTCTGCCGCAGCGCGCCCTGATACGCGAAATTTATCTGGCGGATGACCGCTTAAAAACTGGCACGCACGAAACCGCCGCGGCCCGGCCTGAGCGGGCCATACTGGTGGGGCTGGAGCAGGCGGACGCAATGGACACTATGAAAGAACTTGCCGAACTTGCAAAGTCGGCAGGGGCGCAGGTAGTGGGTCAAAGCGTGCAGAAACGCCGCAGTATTGACAACGCAACCTACATCGGCTCCGGCAAGGTGGAGGAACTCTCTTTGATGGGCAGCGCCATGGAAGCGGACCTGTTCATATTTGATGATGAACTTTCCGCCGTGCAGCTGCGTAACTTGGAAGAAGGCCTGGGTCGCCCCGTCATCGACCGGACGACATTGATACTGGATATCTTCGCCGCCCGCGCACAAACGCGGGAAGGGCGGCTGCAGGTGGAGCTTGCGCAATTAAAATATCGCCTGCCGCGCCTGGTTGGGGCGGGCATGGCGCTTTCCCGTTTGGGCGGCGGCATAGGTACGCGCGGCCCCGGCGAAAAAAAGCTGGAGCTGGACAGGCGCCGCATCCGCAGGCGCGTATTTGAGTTGGAGGAAACGCTCAACGAAGTGGTCAAACAGCGCGCGCTTCGGCGTGAGCGGCGGGAAAAGAACCTAATTCCGCTTGTTGCGCTTGTTGGCTATACCAACGCAGGGAAATCGACGCTGCTAAACGCGCTTTCCGGAAGCGATGTACTGGCGGAAGACAAGCTGTTTGCAACATTAGACCCAGTCGTACGGCAGGTGGAGCTGCCGCAGGGAACACAGGTGCTGTTTTCAGATACCGTAGGGTTTATCCACAAGCTGCCGCATGACCTGGTGCAGGCCTTCCGCGCTACGCTTGAGGAAGTCAAGCATGCGGATTTATTGCTGCATGTGGTGGACTGCGCAAACCCGGAATATGACGCGCAGATGCAGGTGGTGGAGGAAGTGCTGGCCTCTTTGGGCGCGGCGGACACCCCGCGCATCAACGTATACAACCAGATCGATCGTGAAGGCGCCAATCCCGCCCGCCGCGGGGAATGGGCGCATATCAGCGCCAAAGAGGGAACTGGCGTGGACGCACTGCTTGCTGCGGTGGAGAAGACGCTAAGCGCCCAGCAGGTGCGCGTGGAGTTGCTGGTACCCTACCACCGCTATGAAGCGATGTCGCTTATTCGGAATGTAGGGCGCATCCTCTCCGAGGAACATACGGAACAAGGCACGCTTGTCTGCGCGATGCTGGAGGAACGTGACCTTGCCCGGGTGAAGGAAGCGGTAGAGTGACACAGAAGAAAACAAAGACCCCGGGCAAGCAGAGTATTATACAATTGTCTATATTGGCGGTATTGGTTCTTATGGTCATCGGCCTGGGCGCGCTTGTGGCAATGCCCGGGCAGGCAGCGGAGGACACACCGTTGTTGGTGGAAGGAACACAGGAGGCGGCAAACGCAAAGCCCGACAGCACGGTCTTGGGTGGCTCGGTCCCTTCCCCCACTCCCACAATGGCCGCAACGCCGACAACGCCTGTAACCAGTCCCGCTCCAAGCGAGATCCCCAAAAGCACACAAACGCCCAGACCGACAAAGACACCTGCGCCGGAGCCGACAGCAAAACCTTCGCCCACACCGGAACCCACGAAAAAGCCGGAGAAATCATCCGGCAAGCCGCTTTCCGGTAAAATCATCGGCATTGATCCGGGGCATCAGAAACATGCCAACCGGGAGCAGGAGCCGATTGCGCCGGGTTCTGACAAAACCAAGGATAAGGTCTCTTCCGGTACCTATGGGCGGTTTACGGGTGTGCGCGAATATGAGGTTGCGCTTCAGGTCGGCCTCAAGTTAAGAGACATGCTGGAGGATCTGGGTGCACAAGTTGTAATGACCCGTACGAAAAACGATGTAAATCTCTCCAACATCGACCGGGCAAAGATATTCAACAAGGCCGATGTGGATCTTGGCGTTCGGCTGCACTGCAATGGCAGCGATGATGCCGACGTGCACGGTGCGTTCATGCTCGTACCCAAAAGCAAGGAGTACCCGTATTATGATCACTGCGTGCGGGCGGCAAAAAAGATACTTGCCGCATACGGGGAGGCCACAGGCATCAGCGTGAAAAAGGGGATTACTTACCGAGACGATCAGACTGGGTTCAATTGGTGCGAGCGTCCCACGGTGAATAT
>JAEXTB010000148.1 GCA_023453725.1 Bacillota bacterium
TGCCGTGATACCAATCCCCTTGATCTGTGCCGCGGCGACGGGATTGCTGTTTAGCAGTGCGCGGGACAGGGAACAGAATTTCAGCCAGATTTCCTCCATGTCTATTTCCGACCATCCGTCATGCGGAGAATAGACGCGGTTTACTTCGCTCACCAGGCCGACCGTCTGGTTCTGCTCGTCCACGATGGCGGCCTTAATTTGTGTGGTGCCGATATCCACGGCCAAAAAGCAGTTCGGCATGCATTCCCTCCTGTGCTTCCTATAACGAATATAGATGTGAAGAAAACGCCTTCAACAGTACAAAAAATAGTAGCCGAAAACAGCGGGAAGTTCAAGTGGTACTGCATCTGAAACATATCGGCGACAGCCATCCAAAGAGAAAGCCCCCACCCCTTTTGCGGCTTGCCGATACAAAGAAGCTCCGCGCCCGATTGGGCCCGGAGCTTCTTTTTCGTTCCTTATCCTGTTAAACGAAAGGGAGGTCTTTACCCTGAAATATCGGAGGGCGTAGGTACTGTGGACAAAGCTGCAAAATAAGCCGCAACACCCGCGACGATGCCTGCAGCCAGCTTCTTCTGATGGGCGGGATCCTGAAGCCGATCTTCATCCGAAGCGTTTGATAAAAATCCGCACTCAATGATCACGGCAGGCGCAAGGCTTTCACGCAGCACAAAATAATCTCCCGGGTTTGCCGGACGTTTGGGATGGCCGATGGTTTCGCACACCGCGGTGATTACTTGGGTCGCAAGCGCTTCTCCCTCTTTGGAGCCCTTCATGTAAAACGCCATTGGGCCTTTGATAGAACTATCCCCAAACTTATTCATATGGATGCTGACCACCGCGGATACGCCGTCCTCGCGCATGATGTCACGGCGCGCCTGCATATCCGCCCGTTTATCAGTACCCAGAGCGTCATCGTTCCTGCGTGTCATTTTCACGGCAAACCCGGCTTCTCTTAGGCCGCTTTCCACAAGCTTTGCAACCTCCAAATTGATGCCGGCCTCGTGTATGCCGCTTGGGCCCGATGCACCGCCGTCTTTTCCGCCGTGTCCGGCATCGAGTACGATAAGCGGCACGCCGCCGCTATCGGTCTGCGCAGGCAACGTTTGAACAACAGGCTGTGCAAACGGGAACCAGTCCCCCGCTGCGGCAAGCGCAAACAGCGTTACCGCGAGCAATACGCCCATCCAATCAAAAAATTGCTTTCCAAGCCTCCGCTGTTTTTCCAACGCAACACCCTCCCCCGCTCTTCAAAAAGCCAATCCCGATCAGTTTTGCACAGACTTCTTTTTTGCTGCTCCTATATGATATTCCGGGAAAAACGCGCTTATATCTGCTTGTTTGCCCCACTTGCAGGCATTTTTTACGCCACTTATTCCGGTTTGACTGTATATGCATTGCATTGTATATGCGCAGCGTTTTGTGCATATGCGCATATCTATCCACATCATGCACAGAGTTATGCACAGGTTTGCCGCCATATTATCGCCATATTTTTTTGTTATGCACAGTTTATAATGGCGCATATACACACTATGCCCATTTGTGCACATACATCACCGTTTTCTACAAACCCCAGTATTTACGGCGTTTTCTCTAACCCTGGGCAAATATGCACTCCGTTTATATGCAACGCATAGGTGACAATTGTATGCGTATCAAAAGAGTGTCCGCACACCCAAAAAGCGGTCTGTGCACAACATAGAAAAGCGGCTTGTCCGCGTCTTGCTTCGGGTGACACCAGAAGGCATCAACAGCAAAAGCAGCCCGTTTCAGCGTGTTTTATAGCACGTCCAGTCTATTTTTTCGTCAGAAATCGTGTGATTTTATCAAAATCAGACTCGCATAAAAAGAGTTTTTGACAAAAGAACGACATGCATTTTACAGGAATCAACCCTAAGAACGTTGTTTATAAAATAGCAGCCTACGCAGTTCAATGCGTAAGCTGCTTTAACAAGCACATGACTCTGTTGATAACTTTTAGATGCGGTTGGACCGCCCGGAACCAGCGCTTTCGGTTATTGCGCTGCAGACGCATCTGAAAGGAATATCCGAAAACAATGAAGCCGCAGACTTCGCCCCGGACTCGTCCTCAAACAGCGCGAACACGGCGGAACCTGAGCCCGTCATCGCTACGCCATACGCACCGGCCAACTGCAGCCGCCGGCATAGCTCACCGATTTCCGGAAGCAGCGAAACCGCCGCAGGCTGCAATGCGTTATAAAATGCCCCGCCCAGCGCGCGCATGTCCCCGGAATACAGCGCGCGGATGGCTTCGCCGGTATCGGGATGCGGCGCGGGAAGCGCTAACTGCGAAAACAGCAACGGGGTGGACATCCCCGCTTGCGGCTTAAGCAGCAAAAACCACAGCGGTTTTTTCAGCGGCGCAAGTAACTCGATCTTCTCCCCGATCCCGCCCACACGGCACGGCTGCTTATAGAGGCAATAGGGTACATCCGCGCCGACCATGCGCGCCGCCTCATGCAATTGGTTGTCAGTAAGCGCACCGTAGGCCAGCTGCAATTGCAAAAGCGCTTCGGCGGCATCCGCACTGCCGCCTCCGAGCCCGGCCTCAGCAGGGATATGTTTGACCACATGAATGTTTGCGCCCAACTCCCGTCCTGCAAGGGTGGAATATATGCTTACCGCCTTTGTCACGGTATCGCCCGGAGGCGTCTTTATCCCTTCATAGGTGACGGTAATCCCGTTTGCCGGAGTAAACGCCATCGTATCCGCAAGAGAGACCCGTACGTTGAGCATATCAAGTTCATGGTATCCATCTGCCCGGCGAAACAGCACATCGAGCGTCAGGTTGAGTTTTGCATAGGCCAGCGTCCGCAATGCTCAGCCCTCCTTGCGCGCCGGGCACAATCTGAGGTTCTGTCCGGTCAGATGCAAGATGCGTGAATCATCCACGCTGACAAGCCGTGAGAATATACGTTCGCCATACCGTTCCTGCAGCTTTTCCGAAGTCAGGTTTGTGGCGATCACGGTATGCAGGCCGCCGTTGTGCCGCTCGTTTAGTATGGAAAACAGATATTCAAGCGTGATGTTATTAATCATGGGCTCCGTACCGAGGTCATCAATTAGAAGCAGCGGCGCCGTCAAAAACTGACCTGCGGCATCCGTATTCTGGCGGATACCGGAAAGCAGCTGTTCCATAAGCGTATACGCCGTCACTTTTTTTACGACAAACCCACGCGTGAGCACACGGGCCGCAATGCTGTTGAGCAAAAATGTCTTTCCCAGACCTGAAGTTCCCAGCAAAAGCAAATTACGTTTTATGGTAGCCGGGAAATCATCCGCGTACCCTTCCGTAATACGGCGGGCGGCAAGCATCTGCTTTCTTTGCGCTTCAGTAGGGAATATGGACGGATCGAATGTCTCAAACGTCTCCCTCTCATCGATCTGGGAGGTTGCCCGCGCCTGCCCCAGCAATTTCTTTTGCAGGCATGTGCAGGGCATACGGTGCGGCGCGCCGACATATCCGGTATCCGCGCAGAGCTTGCAGCGGTGCGCAAGCGTCAGGTATTCTTCCGGCAGTCCGACAGAATGCAGCAGGGCGCGCTCCTCCTCGATCAGCTTCTGCAGCGTTTCATTAGCCGCTTTCGCCGCCTCTGCCGCGTCTGCGCCCTGCCGTATGGCGGTGCCGACAGAAAGCGCCGCCGCGCGCCTGCGCTCTGCAATGGCGAGAAAACCGGAGTGCAGGGCATACGCCTCCTCGGTGCGTTGCAACAGCGCCAGGCGTTCTTCACGCCGGATTCGTTCGTATTCGGCCTGGATCTCAGCAAGCGACATGCTAGGCCTCCTCATCCAAATTCACGAATATGTGCGCAATCTCTTCGTCGGAATATTTTTTCTGCGGATAATCCATCGAATCCTTGGCGCGCTTGGAAGAAGACGGCCTCTCCTCCCGTGCATCCAAGAATGCCTGCGCCTGCTCCACGGTGTTTGCGCCAGCCCCCAACAGCTCCTGCGCCAATGTACGAAGATACGCGTATGGCCGTTCCTTGCCCTGCGCCTTCTTTGTAGCAAGGAGCAGTACGTCCTTTGATATACCCTCCGTGACGTAATTTGCAAGCTGCGCGCGTTCAAGCGGGCGCGCCGAGCGCCCCATACCCATCATGGCAAACACCTCGCGTGCAAGGATGGCGTCGGCATCCTCCGCCTCAAACAGCGCAGTGATCGCTTCGGCGGTAATGGTCCCTTCCCGGTAAAGGCGTTCCAATACGCCATTGAGGTACTGAAAACTTGGGCGCTCCGCCTTGGTCACGGCAGGGCAGGCGGCAAGCACGGCTTCCGGTGTAAAGCCCCAGCCTTT
>JAEXTB010000222.1 GCA_023453725.1 Bacillota bacterium
GCCAAGCTCCATGCTTGGCGCTTTTATATGAAAGGAGCCACGCATGGAAATGAATGCGACCCCTGCCGTTATTATGGCCTGCGGCAATACCAGACTGGAAAAAAGATTGAAGGATTGCGGCGTCCGCTTTGTTCGTTCTGATATTTGCGGCTTTGACGATCTTATGGAAACAGTAGCTGACGTTTCTTTGGGAGCAACCCATGCTATTATCCATCAGCGAATCATCCATGGCAATCCACCCAAAAAATCTCTTGACCGCCTGAAACTCTTAAACCCTGATTTAAAAATAATTCTGATTATGCCTAAAAGCTCGGATGAGCGTTTATCAAACTATGCCTTGGCCCTTCAAATGGATCTAGTTGAAGATAATTCAAGCGCGCTTCCCCAAATCCTTTTATCCAAACTGAATATTGAAGATGTATGTTCGGAACCAGTTCCCGTACCACCCTCGTCGGCCCAAGAACCTGTTGCCCAAGAAGATAAGGATAAGGCTGCGGATACTGTGCTGAAAGAGAAAAAAGCAGCGCCTTTTAAGAAGCCTTTTCAGGCCCCCAGCATAGCTGACGCCCTTGCGAAAATCCCGTTACCCTCCTTTTCCGCTGCACCAAAGCCCCCCAAAGCACAAAAAGTCAAAGAGACTAAGAATACCACCCCCGCATTTGCACCTGACATTGTGCCAAAGCACACGGTCGTGATCGCTGTTTTTTGTACATCTCATGGCGCGGGTGGAACATGGCTATCAACGCAGATTGCCGCCTATCTATCCAAGCATGGAAAAACAGCCGTTTCGGGAGATAAGGATATCTGCTTCATCAGCAAAAAGAAGTACAAAGAAGGTGATCCCCATTTCAGTTATCAGGGGATTGACTTTTTTGCTTTTACGCCTTTGCAGGATATCCTGCCCTACGGCTATCGATATATCGTCATGGATGTCGGTATCCCGCTTTCTTTTTCGCGGGAACGGCACGAACAAATCAGCATATCTCCCACCACAATGGGAGATATAATGCGCGCAGATCTGCGGATATGCATTAGTGAGTTTTCACCCTGGAGTGATTTTGTGTTGCAGTTTTACATGACGCAAGACCGCTGGAGCGAATTAATGCAAGGAAGCATTCTTACGCTGTCCAACCGTTGCGCGGAAGCTGTACCGAAGCTTCTAAATACGAAATTTGGAAGAGTGTTCTTGCCCCTACCTCGATGCACTCCGTTTGAATTGAACGAAGAAATGATGGAGTTACTCGACAAAATCCTAATCTCATGCATTTAAGGAAAAGTATGAAGATGAAGCCCACATAGCTGCAAGCCCTCGTATCCCTTACAGTGTAGCACAGCCCTTGGAGAGGGGCTTTAATAACTACTACTCTATAATACAAGGTAGGTATTATCAAAATGCACATCTCAAAAGGAAAACTCATTGTTGCCCTTGTCTGTCTGCTGGCTACAGCAGGCTTTTCTTTTGTCCTTCTGCCCAAGATGAACGAAAAGACAAGAGAAGTGGTTAAGGTGGTTCACGTAACAAAGTCCGTCCCTGCGAAAACAGAGATTACGGCCAATCTGCTCAAAACCGTTGAGATTGGTGCGTATGGCCAACCTTCGGATGTTATTACAGATCCGGCTACCATTATCGGCTCATTTGCCGCGGTGGATCTCATCCCCACCGACACGCTAACACCCGGTAAATTCATCGCTCCTGACGATCAGGTGGATGGCGATCTTTATAGCCTGGAACGGCGAGAGCAGATTGCTGTTACTGTGTCTCTCAAAAGCCTTGCGTCAAGCATGGCCGGCAAGCTCCAGGCAGGCGATATTGTATCCGTATATGCCGTTATGCCCGGGCCTGCCGGTTCCAGCGATACTGACATCGTAATGTTCCCGGAACTTGAACTGGTGGAGGTTTTGAGCGTCAGCAACAGCAAAGCGGCAGATACCGAACAGAAAAAACAGGAGCTGGAAAAGCAAAAGGAATCCTCATCCGGCGTTATGAGTACCAAGGAAGAAGAGGCGGTTCCTGCAGTGCTCACATTGGCTGTTAACAGTTTGCAAGCACAAAGGCTCATTCAGATTGAATCAAGCGGTAACATCCATCTTGCCCTTGTTGGCAGGAGTGCAGCCGCGCGTCAACGCCTTGCTGAATTCAAGCCATACGCCGCGTACGAGGCCGAAGTAAGAGAATATGCGGAAACAGAAACCTCCTGGGCAGACTATTACGCTATGCAGCAGCCCGAACAAACGCCGGTTCCGGAGGTTGCCACCCCTTCTTCACCAATACCGGCTGAAGGAGAAAACTGAGATGGGTACCATAGTTGCTTTTACAGGGAAGGCGGGAAGTGGCAAAAGCACGCTTCTAGCGAATACCGCCTGCTATTTGGCGAAGAACAAACTCGTCGTGGGATGCCTTAGTTGTGATCTGCGGTATCCGTCCCTGCCGGGACTTTTCCACGGCGTTGAGATTCCCCCGGATCGTAGCATCGGGAAACTGTTCACGGATATAGAACCCCACAAAAAATTCGTTGAGTATCCCGGCTGTGGAGGGGTATTTATATCCGCAACCGCCATCACGGATAATGCACTCGAATATGAACCGCCCGCTGATCGGGAAACGATCATACAATTCCTACAACGCCTTAATAGCTGGTACGATGTTCTGCTGGTCGAAGCAGAAGATATCCAACTCAACTTTTTCTCGATCACGGCTGTAAAGCAGTGCGATATCCAGTTTAACGTGGTGACGCCCTCCATGCAGAGCATGGCCTGGGAGAAAGCGACCGGCAGCCTTTACAGGGAACTGCCCGGAAATGTAATTCAGGTCATAAATGCAGATGAGAATGCTTTTCCGATTGAGGAACTAAAAAAGGTGGTCGGGCCAATCAGCTACCAGTTTCCATATGTGGACCAAATGTCGCTCTGTTCCGAACATGGCACTCCGTTTTATCTGTCGGGGGCCTCCGGCCGCACTGCACGAAGATACGGAAAGGAACTCGAGAAACTATGCACTCTCATCGAAAATGGAGGTGAGCTTGAATGAGTTATGCCGTAGACATGCATAGCGAGCTGTATGAGGCAGGAACAAGGGGTTTAAAGGATGGAGCCATTTCAAAAGCAATCCAATACAGTGAAGCGCTCCATCGGATCAGAAAAATTCTTACAGACGATCATGCGACAGAGCTGCGCGCATCCGTTGAAAGCGAGATCGCAGCACAAAATGTGAAAACGCTAATTGCCAAGTATGTCCGCAAAAATCACATGTCCGTTTCGGGCGTAGAATCCCTCTCTGACCTCGTTGATCGTCTGTATGACGATATGCTTGGCTTTTCCCTCCTGACGGTCTATATCTACGATCCAAACGTGGAGGAAATCAACGTCAACCGTTGGGATGACATTGAAATTCTGTACGCCGGGGGACGTTACGTCAAGCTTAAAGAGAAATTCCCGTCCCCCATGCACTGCTCCGATCTTGCAAAGCGCATGGCGCTCCTGGGC
>JAEXTB010000170.1 GCA_023453725.1 Bacillota bacterium
ATGTGGGACGTCATGGGCGGCGTTGCGCGCCGTGGCTGGGCAAGGAACGAAAATGCCTTGGAAACAGTGGCCGCCTATAATGAAAAGTGGCAGGGCAAGGCGCATATCACGCTGCCGTACCTTGCGGATGATGCGTTAATAGAGAAAACTTTAAGCGAAAAGGGGATATAAACATCCGATGGCAAAGCTCATAGAATGCGTGCCCAACATCAGCGAGGGCAGGAGCCCGGAAATCATTGAAGCGGTAATCGACGAGGTACGGCGCACCCCCGGCGTGACGCTGCTCGATTACAGCTCCGACGCCAGCCACAACCGCACTGTTATCACATTTTTAGGCAACCCGGAAGGCGTTGCGAATGCGGCAGTTGCAGTCGCGAAAAAAGCTGCGGAGTTGATTGACCTCACTGTGCATGAGGGCGAACACCCCCGTATGGGCGCGGTGGACGTCATTCCGTTTATCCCCATCAAGGATGTATCTTCTGAGGAGTGCGTCACACTTTCCAAGGAAGTTGCAAAGCGTGTGTGGGAAGAGGCGCATATGCCGGTGTTCTTATATGAAGAGTCTGCGTCCTCACCTTCCCGCGTGAACCTTGCCGCCATCCGCAAAGGCCAGTTTGAGGGCATGGGGCAAAAGGTAACAGAACCTGAATGGGAGCCGGACTTTGGCGGCAGGAGCATCCATAAAACGGCGGGCGTAGTTGCCGTTGGTGCGCGCATGCCGCTCATCGCGTTCAATATCAATCTTTCCACTTCGGATGTTTCGATTGCCTCCAACATCGCTAAAATTATTCGTCAGAGCAGCGGCGGCCTGCCCTATGTCAAGGCGCTTGGCGTCATGCTTTCGGAGCGCAACATCGCACAGGTATCCATCAATATGACCAACTTCCACAAGACCCCGCTTTACCGCGTACTGGAGCTTGTGAAAGCGGAAGCCAAACGCTACGGCGTTTCCGTCGTTGGGACGGAAATTGTGGGCCTAGCCCCCATGCAGGCACTGATCGATTCTGCGGAATACTACATGCAGATCGAAGCGTTCGATTTTACTAAGCAGGTGCTGGAGAACCATATTTTATAATTGAGAACATTGGAGGCGCTGCCTCCAAACCTCCGATTAGGGCCGTAACGGCCCTAATAACCCATTTAAGAATGGGATTCCCAAGGGACGAGTCCCTTGGGTGGGGTTTCAGGGGCAAAGCCCCTAGACGTGCCTAAAAGGAGTAATCCATGTTGCTCATCAAAAACATCGGACTTTTGCAAACGCCCATAGGTAATACGAGCGCAAAGGGCGAGGCGCAGGCGCATAACGTAAAAATCAAAAACGCCGCCATTCTGATAGAGGATGGCTTGATCAAGGCGGTATTCGAGGGTGGCGGGCTTCCGTTCTGCGACAAGTGTATAGAAGTGCTGGATGCAAAAGGCATGCTTGCAACGCCGGGCTGGGTGGACTGCCACACACATCTGGTATTCGGCGGATGGCGGCAGCACGAGGTGCCGCTGAAACTCAAAGGCGCAAGCTATCTTGAAATTTTGCGTGCGGGCGGCGGAATTTTAGACACTGTTCGGCATACGCGGAAGGCGTCCGAGGACGCGCTCTATGAAAAGAGCCGTGCGCTTTTAACGGAGATGCTTGCAAACGGCGTGACAACCGTAGAGGGCAAAAGCGGCTACGGGCTTAACTTGGAACATGAATTGAAGCAGCTTCGCGTCATGAAACGGCTCAATGAAACGCAGCCTGTGGAAGTTGTGCCGACGTTCATGGGCGCGCACGCAATACCAGAGGAATACGCTGGGCATGCGGACGGGTACATCGACTATCTGTGCCGTGAAGTGCTTCCCAGGGTGAAGGAGGAAGGGCTTGCGTGGTTTGCGGATGTGTTCTGCGAGGATGCGGTGTTCAATGCCGAGCAAAGCCGTAAGTATTTAAAGGCCGCGCAGGCATTGGGATTGGGGTTGAAAATCCACGCGGATGAAATCGAGGAGATCGGCGGGGCGCGGCTTGCGGGCGAACTCCACGCGGTTTCGGCGGAACACCTGATTGCAACAGGAGAGCAGGGCATGGCGGCGCTTGCCGCGGGTGGCGTCATTGCAGCGCTGCTGCCACAAACATCGTTTTATCTCAACAAGCCGTTTGCCCAGGCAAGACGGATGATCGAACTCGGTATTCCTGTTGCCATCGCCTCAGATTTTAACCCCGGCTCGTCGCCATCCTGTAATTTGCAGCTTGCGGCGAACCTCGGGTATCTCAAATACAGGATGCAGCCTTCTGAAGTGCTCACCGGTGTCACACTGAACGCGGCGTGCGCGATAGGCATAGGCGACCGCTTGGGAACGATTGAAATAGGCAAGCAGGCGGATATCGTACTATGGGACGCGCCGGATATGGAGATGCTCTGTTATCGATTTGGCAGCAACCTTGCGCATACCGTCATCAAAAAAGGAGAAGTACAGCATGTTAAAAGAGCTTAAACTAGCGGATTATTTGAACCTCCTCGCGTCCGACGCGCCCGCCCCCGGCGGCGGCAGCGCAAGCGCATTGTGCGGGGCACAGGGCGCGGCGCTCACAGCCATGGTCGCAAACCTGACGGTATCCAGAAAAAAATATGAGGCGTTTCATGATATCTGCGGCCAGGCTGCGGAGCAAGCGGAAGCGCTGAAGGCCCGGCTTGTTGCGCAGATTGACCGGGATACGGACGCCTATAGCCTTGTGTACGAAGCCATGAAGCTCCCCAAAGAAACAGAGGAAGAAAAGCGCGCCAGAAGTGAAAAGATCGCCGAAGCGACGCTGTTCGCAACGGAAGTGCCATATGAAACGCTCTCACTTGCAGTACAGGTGCTTTCCGTCACTGGCACGCTGGTGGGGAGTTCTAACCCCAATGCCGCAAGCGATCTTGGCGTGGCTGCCGCCAACCTTGAAACCTGCGCAAAGGGCGCGTGGCTCAATGTGCTCATCAACCTTGGTGGACTCAAAGACGAGCAAAAGGCGAACGAATTTAAAACCGGCGGAAATGCGCTGCTCAGTCAGGCGGAAGCGCTTGCAAAGGAAATTTATTTAAAGGTAGCCGCAGGACTATAAAGAAAGCTCGTATTTAATGAAAGAGAAACGCCGCAGGAAGCTTCCTGCGGCGTTTTATAAGTTATTTCACCAATAGATCCGCATATTCCTCATGCTCAGAAAACCATTTGACCGCATAGGAGCAGGTGGCCTTCGCCTTAAGGCCGCGCGCTTTCACGTCTGCAACGGCAGCGCTGAGCATCGCCCCTGCTACGCCCTGGCCGCGCAGGGATGGGTCAACATACGTATGGTTAAAATTGACCGTTGTATCGGATATGGCCGGGAACGTCGCTTCCGCGATGATACCGCCGTTCTTACCCAATACAAAGACGCGGTTTGTTTCATGCTGGATGGAAATCATGTTCTTTCACCTCGTAGTTATGATACCACAGGAGGGCGCATTGTAAGCAGTGCAAGCTTTGTAATGCCATCAGGAACGCCGCGTCACAAGACACGGCGCTCAAAGTATCGGCAACCTTTCATTCGAGGGCTTTGCCCTCGACCCCCCACCCAAGGGACACGTTCCCTGGGAATCCCTACTCTGCACATGCGCTATCGTAGGGGCATGTGCGAAATGGGGTCTTAGGGCTGTTGCAGCCCTAAGCGGGGTTTGGGGCGGGGCCCCAACGTAATCTAGCCTTTTGGCACGCTTATGCGCGTCACAGGACGCGGCGTTTTTGCAGCTTGCGGGCTTCTTCTTCTTTCCCTGTCCGAAGCTCGGGGAATTTGAGCATGTACAGAAGGATTTGCAGTGTGACCGCATCGCGAAAGCGCCGCGGGTCCAATCCATACAGGTCGCGCGTCTTGTTCAGGCGGAATATCAGCGTGTTGCGGTGGATGTGCAGCGCTTCCGCCGTCTCGTTGATGCGTTTGTCCTGTTCAAAATAGGTTTGCAGCGTCTGGAATAAAACGGGGTCCAGTTCCTGCCCGTTGAGAAAATTGTCCATAAAAGCCTGCTTGGTCGGGTCGGGTACTCCGTCAAGCAAACGGAAGATTTGATGTTCGTAATAATAGATGATCTTTTTCTCCCCGGCCAAACGTTCCACAATGCGTACGCTCTGCGCGGCGTCAAAGAAGCTGGCGCGGTACCCGGTCAAATCCCTGCAGGGTTTTCCTACGCCGATGTAGCATGTCTGGCCGCGCGCATTCAGCCGCGTAATGACGTTTTCACACATCGGCTCCATAGCCGCGACATCCGCTTTGGATTTGGCGCACACGGCAAACACGTACTGCCCCTGCCCGACATAGGCGTAAAAATGGATGTTCAAATGAGCATAGATGATGGCGTGGATAAACTGCTCGTTCATGGAGAACTCGTTGTAAATGACCGGGGAAGTGCGGATCACCATAATGCTGCAGGTTTTCCCCGTTTCGATATTTAAAAAGCGCGCCTGGTCTTTGAGATTCTCATAATCTTCTACTTTTTCCGCTATAAGATTGCTTACCCAGTTGTCCAGCAGCTTGCGCTTGTAACTGCTTTGCTGGGCGCGCTGCGCCTGCTCCATCAGTGAGATGACTGCCACCTTAATGACGGCGGCAATGGGCATCAATGCGTCCGGCTCTCCGGTGAGGCCGATTGCGCCGACAATCTTGCCATAGAGCTCAAGCGGGACGGTAATCCCTTCGCGGGTACCGGCAAGCTTTTGCGTGTGCTGCGGGTAAACCACCAGATTTTTTCGCGTTCCCATGGCTTCGATTGCGCCTTGGTGGAACGTACCGATGCGTGCGGCATCCGCGCTCGCAACAACAATACCCTCCTGGTCAATGACATTGACAGGCGTATCCAGTACCTGCTCCAGTTTGTCTACAATGGGCTGCGCCAACTCTTTGGTAATGACCATAGCATTCACCTCTTGCATGCATAGCGGGATGTGAAACGAGGCTGGCGTATGGGTGTAAGGCACAGGAACTCTTTGATTGCGTTCTCGGGAGTATATGCGAAGAATTGTGCTTTTATTATATTGTGCATTTATACAAAAATCAACTGCAATCGGACCCAATTATTGTACTGATCTACATTGTTTGGGAATAACGTGGTTCTATATAATGAACGTATCGGCACTCCATAAAAAATATCAGAGAGGATGTTCGTTATGGCATTCATTGATAAACAGGAGCAGCAGCTGCGCCCCGCAGAAACTCTCATGACCCCGTATCCCGCAAAGTATATTACATTGGCCAGCGGTGAAAAAATGGTGGTACGCCAGCTCTCGCGTGAAGAATGCCCAATCGTCCTTGAAACCGTCAAGCCATTGATGGCTGTGGAGCGAGATTTTTACGATATCGTCGCTTCCCGCATTTATTCGGAAGTTCTTGGCTATATGCGCTACCGCGTCAAGGATGAATACGTATTCTTGGGCACCATCAAGGGCGAGATCGTGGGTGTGGTAAACGGGCGTATGCTCAACGACAAAGTGGGCATGAGCTACCATACCATGACAATCCGGCAAGGGCTGCGCATTGGCGCGCAGCTGTTTGCGGCTAAAATGGAATATCATTTTGACTATCTCAATCAGGATGAGGTTTGGATTGTAGCCGAGTCCCCCAACGGCTTCAAGCGTTGGATGATCGAATATGAACTCATTTCCCGCCCGGAAACCTGGCATGAGCTGGGCGGCGTACCGACATATGTGCTTACCAGGGAGCTTTGGGAAAAGCATAAGGCGGCAAAATGCACCGGCCGCCGTCCTGTTTCCGATGAGATGATGGAAACGGCGCTCCACCCCATACTCCCGCAGACATACCCGCAAATTCCGGGCTTTAAAAGGGGGTAGAAACATGAGAGCTGTCGGCATTGTCGGTGTGGGGCACACCAAATTCGGCAAGCACAATGGCTCGTTCTTAGATCTTGCAGCCATGGCTGGAAAGGAAGCGCTCGATGATGCGGGCGTACGCCCGGTAGAAGGGCATGGGATTGACCAGCTCTTTTTAGCATCCATGGGTTCGGGTACGCTCAACCATATCAGCGGCGCGGCTTCCGCGCTTGTCGATACGCTGAATTTGCGTCCCGCAATGGCGGAGACGGTGGAGAACGGCCCGGCTTCGGGCGCTTCTGCGATTAAGCTTGCGTATATGGCCATTGCAAGCGGCATGTGCGATACCGCGCTTGTCATCGGCGCGGAACAGATGCGCGTGGTCAGCGGCTGGGAGGGCACAGACTTTGTGGCCACCATGAGCCATCCGGACGCGGAATACGCTTATGGCCTTACACTGCCTGCGTTTGCGGGTATGTTCACCCGGCTGTATATGGACAAATACGGCGTAACAGAAAAAGACCTTTCCATTGTCAGCGTCAAGAACCATGAAAACGCCATGCACAATCCCGTGGCGCATATCCACCTGGTGCCCGATCTTTATGCCATTACAGAGGATGAGGACGCCCATGTCATCAACCCCTATGTGGCGGAGCCGCTCCGGGTATACCATACCTGCCCGGTTTCGGACGGCGCCGCGGCAGTACTGCTGACCGCCATGGATACCGGCCGTACATTTAAAAAAGCGCCTGTGCGCATTGCCGGTATTGGTCAGGCGACGGATACGCATGTGGTGGCGGAACGTACCGTGCCCACTGACCTGTTTGCCGTAAGGGAAGCCGCAAGGCGCGCATATGAGATGGCGGGTATGGGGCCAAAGGATATCGACGTGGCCGAACTGCATGATGCATTCCAGATACTGGAGATTGCAGAAAGCGAAGAAGTCGGGTTCTTTGAAAAAGGCACCGGACACATAGCGGCGCGTGAAGGAAAAACGAAAGTCGGAGGGGAGATGCCTATTAACACCTCCGGCGGGCTAAAGGCAAAGGGGCATCCGCTTGGCGCCACAGGCGTTTCACAGGTGGTGGAAATCGTACGCCAGCTTAGATCTGAGGCCGGAGGCCGCCAGGTGGAAAACGCGCAGACGGGGCTGACTGTCAACTTTGGCGGATTTGGCAACAATGTGGTTGCCGTCATCCTCACCAACAAAACCACAACCGAACCTCTTGCGGATAAGGAGGTGTCATAATGGAACTCCACATGTACCGTTGTACCCAATGCGGTGAACTGCATCACCCAAAACACTTTGTATGCCGTAAATGCGGCGCCGTCCAGTTTGAAGAACTCCCATTAACCGGAGAAGCCACTGTTTTGACCTGGACCAAGGTGTATAACCTGCCGGAAGGATATATGAAACCCTACCTCTGCTTCTGTATTGTGCGGTTTGAAAACGGCGTTACGGTCAGCGGTCGGATCAATTCCGAGCAACCCAAGACCGGCATGCGTGTACGCGCAAATGTGGATGTGGTGAAAGAAGCCGTGGGCAAAGACTGTTACGGGTTTATATTCGAGCCGGTACTCTGATCTTACTTTTTGGGGGTACTATGGCAGCATGCCGGGCCATCCAAACGGGGGAAGGGTTCAAATCGCACTGCGTCAGGGAAAGCTCTGGCGCAGTGCATAGTGTGTTTCACCGCGCAGTCAATATCAAATCAGGGAATGTGCTGCTGTGTATCGCCACGGCTGAGCTGGGCGGCGCGTATCATACCTTGAATGTGTCCGAAACAGATCTCACATTTTTTATACCGGGGCAGCCCTTCCGCTTTGATTCGGAGTGCATCAAGGTTGGAAACATATCGATTACCCTCTGCAGCGTTCCATTATACCGCTCGCCTCTGCCGCGCATGTTAAGGGGAACGGTGAGCGAATCCATCGTATTGCGGTTTAAACAGATCATGGACCGGAACGCCCCTAATGCGGGCATCCATACCGGCAGGGAGCCGGAACTTCTTCACTTGCTTTCTACAAAAGAGCATGCCGCAACTGCGGCTGAACGCCTTGTTGGACTGGGCCCCGGACTTACCCCGGCGGGAGACGACCTGCTGCTGGGGTATTTGGCGATTTCAAACCATATGGGGGACAGCGTGCTGCACGAAACGCTGCGCAAGGCGATTTTAAAACGCCTTTCGGGTACGACTGACGTCAGCGCGCAGATGCTCCATGATGCTGCTTTTGGCCATTATCCGGAGCGGGCCGCGGCGGTGGTTGCGGCGTTGTGCAGGGGGGAGGCCGAAAGCCTTACGGTGTTGCTGCCCCGGCTGATGGAAGTGGGGGCAACGAGCGGGAGCGATATGGCGGCCGGTATGTTTGCCGCTCTTTGTACATGCAGCATGGCATTTGTGCCTGCCGCTATGTAGGACTCAATTTGCAAATGTGAAGGTGGGGACGTAAGTTGCAGAAAACGACGTTGGTACGACACAACCTATACTCCGATTCTGTGAGTCTGATGCGTATAGGCAGCCAGGTTGCCGCCCTTGTAGGCGTGGAAGATGTGCTTGTTGGCATGGCGACGGAACTCAATAAGGAACTGCTTGAAAACATGGGGTGCATGACGGAGGAAGCGCAATCAGCAAGCCCGAACGATCTGCTGATCGGCGTGCTGGCGCAAGACGAAACAGCGCTAGCGGCCGCGCTTTCGGAGGCGGATAGCCTGCTGAACCAGAAGAAGCGTTCCCCCGGACGTACAGAGGGCAAAACCGAATATGAGACCATCCGCGAGGTTGCGGAGCTTGATGAAGGCTATAACATGGCGGTTGTTTCCGTACCCGGCGCGTATGCAGCCCGGGAATGCCGCATTGCGCTCCAAAACGGTCTCAATGTGTTTCTGTTCAGCGATAATGTCACCGTGGAGGAAGAAATCTACCTCAAAGAGCTTGCAAATGATCGTGACCTGTTAATGATGGGGCCGGATTGCGGCACCGCCATCATCAACGGCGTGCCGCTGGGATTCGCAAACGTGGTGCGTAAGGGCGATATTGGTATTGCCGCTGCTTCCGGTACGGGGCTGCAGCATGTGACGACGCTGCTGCATCATATGGGTGCGGGCATATCGCAGGCAATCGGTACAGGCGGGCGGGATCTTTCTGCAAAAGTCGGGGGAAAAACAATGCTGTATGCGCTCGATGCGCTTGCAGAAGATGACGAGACGAATGTCGTCATGATCCTCTCAAAGCCTCCCGCACCGGAAGTGGCGCAAAAAGTGCTCGAAAAAGCAAAAACCATCCATAAACCCGTAGTTTTGTGCCTGTTCGGGCGGGAGATGAAAGGCGATCTTACAGGCATTACGCTTTGCACGGATATGGAGGAAGCCGCAAAAGCGGCCGCGCATTATTCGCTGGGGCACCCTGTGGAACTGCAGGATGCATACTTTGATTTAAAACCGGTTGAAACATTTATGCGGCGGCACCAGCCCAGCCAGCAATATGTGCGCGGCATATTCGGAGGCGGTACCGTATGCGATGAGGCGATGGTTACATTTCGCTCCATGGGCATCCCCATCCGTTCCAATATCCCATTGTCGGAAGGGGAGAAACTTCAGGACATACACCGCAGCGAGGGCAACACGTTCGTGGATATGGGGGACGATTACTTTACAAAGGGCAAACCCCATCCCATGATTGATCCCTCTTTGCGCAACAAGCGCGTTGTAACGGATGCATTGCTTCATGATACTGCCGTGATGCTGCTTGATGTTGAGTTGGGTTATGGCTCGCACCCCGACCCTGCAGGCGTTGCTGTTGCCGCTATGCAGGAAGCCAAAGAAAAGCTCGGGGGCAGGGAGGTGCTCTGGATCGCTTCCGTCATAGGTACCGAAGGGGATCCGCAGGGGTACAGCGCCCAGATGCAAATACTCAAAAATGCCGGGTTCGTCGTCACGCTGAGCAATGTACGCGCGGCACGCCTGGCGGCGTCTGTCGTACAAAAAGGGAGGGATGTGCAATGAGCAAGGCATTGTTCGGGCAGCCCGTGAAAGCTGTAAACCTTGGCAACCGGGATTTTTATGAGGATCTTGTCAAGCAGGGTGTTCCGGCGGTTCATCTTGCGTGGAAACCCGCCGCCAATGGCGATACGGCGCTGCTTTTCGCACTTGAACATCTCGAAGATCGCCCGGAGGTGGAGGCTGCGAACATGGAGGCGCTTGCCCGCATCAACCAGGCGCATCCGTACTTGGTCGATGTCGGGATTGCGCGCGATGTCATCCCGGGTATGACGGAGGATACGCTGCTGCACGCCGGGCCGCCTATTAGTTGGGAACGCATGAGCGGGCCGCTTCGCGGCGCTGTAGTTGGCGCGCTGCTGTTTGAAGGACGGGCAGAAACCCCAGAGGAAGCGGAAGCGTTGGCCGCATCCGGCAAAATAACGTTTTCCCCCTGCCATGAACATTGCGCGGTCGGCCCCATGGCCGGGGTCGTCTCGCCCTCCATGCCGGTGTTCATCGTGGAAAACCGCAACGGCGGCAACCGTACTTATGCCACTATGAATGAAGGCCTCGGAAAAGTGCTGCGCTTTGGCGCGTACAGTGAGGAAGTGCTTAAACGTCTTTGTTGGATGCGGGATGTACTGGCTCCAGGTATCCAAAAAGCCGTACAGCTTTCCGGCGGTATTGACATCAAGTCGATTATGGCGCAGGCGCTTCATATGGGAGACGAGGTGCACAACAGAAACAAAGCTGCGACCTCCCTTTTGATCCGAACTCTGCTGCCGTTTTTGCTCGAAGCAAGACTGGACGAAGAAGAACGCCTCTCAATCATCCGTTTTGTCAACGGGAACGATCATTTCTTCCTGAACCTTTCCATGGCCGCATCCAAAGCCATGCTGGACAACGCGGACAATATCCAACACTCCACCGTTGTGACTGCCATGACTCGCAACGGTACCGATTTTGGCATCCGGGTGAGCGGATTATCTGGCCGCTGGTTTACAGGCCCTGCGGGGGATGTGAAAGGCCTGTTGTTCCCCGGCTTTACGGATGCGGATAAAAATCCGGATATGGGAGACAGCGCTATTACGGAAACATTGGGCCTGGGCGGCTTCTGTATGGCGGCAGCTATTGCCATTGTACAGTTTGTAGGGGGTCGGCCGGAGGACGCCATTGCGTTCTCAAAAAAGATGTACCGGATTACTACGGGCGAATCGACCGTGTTTTCCATTCCTGTGCTGGATTTTCGCGGCGCGCCTACCGGGATTGATGTCAGAAAAGTGGTTGCAACCGGCATATTGCCGCAAATCAACACAGGCATTGCGCATAAGTCGGCGGGCATCGGCCAGGTGGGGGCAGGGCTAGTCACCCCGCCGTGGGAATGCTTCCGTGACGCATTGCTTGCATGCTCGGAGGATATGTAACACGCACAAGCGGGAGTATACCCGCAAAACCTACACGCATTAATTTAAATGGAGGTACCGGATATGATCAGCAATTGGAACAAGATTAAAATGTACGATCTGACACAGCCCATCAGCCATCTGACGCCGCCGTGGCCGACATACGAACCGCTGCAGATCAAGTTCTTCAAGCGCCTGTCCCCCAACGGTGCAAACGGGCAGGTACTGACACATTCCAACCATGTCGGCACGCATCTGGACGGCCCGCTGCATTTTTGCACGCATGGCGGGGATATTGCAAGCCTGCAGCTTGACTATCTCTGCTCCGAGGGCGTTGTGGTAGATTTGAGCGATATCTGTGAGGATTACAGCATTTACACCTCCAAGGACATTGAAGACCGCGTGGAGGTGAAAGAAGGCGATATCCTCATCCTGTATACCGGCTACAAGAAGTATTCCTGGGATCAGCCCGAGGCCGACGAATTACGGTACATGGTAAAGCACCCTGGACCCATGCGTGAGTTTGCGGACTGGCTGATTGAAAAAAAGATCAAATGGATCGGCGTTGACGCGGGCTCGGCTGACCACCCGATGAACACGAAGATCCGCGAATGGCAGCCCAGGGAGGCAAAACAGTGCGACAGGTACCTGCGTGAGAAGTATGGAAAATCCCTCGAAGAGCTCATGCCGGATGATGATTACCAGGTCATGCACATTCCGCTTTTCCCCAAGAACATCATCCATGTGGAAAACATCGGCGGGCAGGTGGAGGAAGTCTTGAACCGCCGCATGATCATCGGCTGCTTCCCGTGGCGCTTTGTGGGCGGCGAAAGCTGCATCTGCCGCGTGGTGGCGTTTGACGAAGAAGAATAAGATAGACCGAGATGCTATATAGGGAGGGGCATGATTTTCCATGCCCCTCCCGCAAATCCCGTTCATTTCACTGCCCCGTCACAAAAGCCACAGTGTTCTTTCCCATCTTATCTTACGGGGGTGGCAATATGCCGGAGTTTCTGCAACCGAAGTCCCTTGAATATGCAATGGAACTGCTGCGGGAAATTCAGGACGTGAAATTCTTAGCAGGCGGTACGGATCTCATCATTCTTCTGCGCAACCGTGTGGTGGACTGCGGGTATCTCATGGATATCAAGCGCATTCCTGAACTGCATACGTTTCAATATACGGAGGACGGCCTCATAATCGGCGGGGCTGTTACGTGCAACCAAATTCTCCATGCGGATTTTCTAAAAGAAGAACATCAGGTGTTGCAGGAGGCTGCCGCTACGCTCGCAAATACGCTGCTTCGTAACCGCGCCACGCTGATCGGCAACATCTGCAACGCTTCCCCCGGTGGCGATATGATCCCGCCGTGCCTTGTGTTGGGGGCAACGCTTCGTACCGTCTCCCCGCGCGGGAAGCGCAGCATTCCGCTTCGGGATTTTTTTACCGGGGTAAAGAAGCATGTGCTTGCGCCGGATGAACTGGTAGTACAGCTTTCGCTTCCCAATAAACCGGGGCGCGGCGTATATCTCAAAAAGCGGCGCATCCGGGGGCATGACTTGGCGCAGGTGGGGCTCGCGGGCTTTTACGGGGCGGATCACGCGCTTTCCTTTGCGGTAGCGGCCATGGGGCCCATGCCCATACTCGTCGATGATATTGGCGTATTCCCGCCGGAAGAACTGCGTGCAGCAAAAGAAACAATCAAAGCAAGCGTACGCGCCAGGGTAAGCCCTATTTCCGACGTGCGCAGCTCCATGGAATACCGTCTGGCAATGCTTGATTACTTTACGGAGCTCGCGGTGGACGCGTTTGCCTTCGGAGAAAAAGTGGAGGTGAGGGCATGAAGCGCAGCATTCACGTTACGGTAAACGGACAGCAATACAATGTTATGTGCAGCGAGAATGCCACACTGATTACGCTGCTCAGGGAAGAACTGAGCCTCACGGGTACCAAGGAGGGCTGTGGGGCCGGAGAGTGCGGCGCGTGCACCGTCATATTCAATGGGAATGCGGTCAACGCCTGTATGGTCATGGCCATGGAAGCGGAAGGCGCGGAGATTTACACCATTGAAAGCGAAGTAAAAAACGGGGAGCTTTCCGACCTGCAGAAGAGTTTTTTAGAACATAACGCATTTCAATGCGGGTTCTGCACGCCCGGTATGATTATGAGCGCACGGGCTTTATTAAACAAAAAGCCGCATCCTACAAAGGAAGAGATCATTGAAGCGATGGAGGGCAACCTCTGCCGCTGTACGGGCTATGAAACGATCCTTTCGGCAGTTCAGGCGATAGCAGGTGAGAGCGATGGCGAATAACTATCAATACATCGGCAAAAGCGTGCCCCGGCACGACGGCTTTGAGAAGGTGACGGGAACGGCACCTTATGTGGCTGATATAAAGATGAACGGGCTGCTGCACGCAAGGCTGAAGACCAGCCCGCATGCGCATGCAAAAATCCTCTCCATTGATACAAGCAAGGCGGAATCCCTGCCCGGTGTCCGTGCCGTCATCACGGGAAGGCAGGGCGCTGCGAAGCTTGGCATCTACATGGTGGACCGCTCCATTATCGCTGTAGACAAGGTGCGCTATTTTGGCGAGGTCGTGGCGGCAGTGGCTGCGGATGATGTGGAAACTGCGGCAAAGGCAGTAGAACTTATCGAGGTGGAATATGAGCCGCTGCCCGCCGTGCTCGACGTCAAGGCGGCGGTGCAGCCGAATAGCGCGCTGGTGCATGAGAAGCTGGGAGAATATTCGCACATCAAAGGCGTGTTCTTTCCGGTAGCGGGTACCAACATCGCAAGCCATATCAAGGTGCGAAAAGGAGATGTGGAGGAAGCGTTTAGGCGCGCGGATGTGGTGCTGGAAAATGTGTTTGAGCAGCCGCAAGTGTTCCATATCCCGCTTGAAACTCACGGCACCATCGTACAGTGGGGCATCGGGGATAAGATCAAAATCTATTCGAGCTCACAGTCGCCGTTTTCTATCCGCGATCTGTTTTCTGTTGCGTTTCGTCTTAAAAAGACAAACATTGAAGTGAATGTGCCCTATGTAGGCGGCGGGTTTGGCGGGAAAAGCGGTATCCATATGGAACCGCTCGTCGGTCTGCTCTCAAAGGCTGCTGGCGGCCGGCCGGTCAAGCTCATTCCCATCCGGGAAGAGGAATGCGCAACGCTTCCCTGCAGGCAGGGCTTGGTGGCGCGTATTAAGACGGGCGCTACAAAAGAAGGCCGCATCATTGCCGAAGAGGTGGAATACCTGTGGGATGCGGGCGCTTATGCGGATTATGGTGTCAACATCGGAAGAGCCGGGGCTGTAACGGGCTGCGGGCCGTATGACATTGAGAATGTCAGCGTGGATTCAAAGACCGTTTATACCAACCATGTATTCGGCACCGCGTACCGCGGCTTTGGTCACCCGGAGGTGTTTTTCGGCATTGAGCGCCAGAGGGACCTGATGGCAAAAGCGCTTCATATGGACCCTATGGAGTTCCGCCTGAAAAACCTGTTAATGCCCGGCAGCAAGACCATCACTGGAGAACTCATTACGGAAAACACCGGCAGGGTGGATCTATGCCTCAAGCAGGTGGCAGAAGCAATTGGACTTGATCAACCATATACACCCGAAGAAAAGGAGCAATTTAAAAACACGGGTAAATACCGGGCGAAAGCCGCGGCGGTGTTGCAAAAATCGCCCGCTATCCCCACATGGTGCGCAACCTCGGCGCTGCTGCAGATGAACGAGGACGGTACGGTGCGGCTGAGCGTGGGCGGTGTTGATTACGGGCAGGGTACCTATACGGTCATGCAGCAGATCGTCGCCGAGCGGCTGCACATGCCAATCGAAAAAATCAGCGTTTCCCCCGCAATCAACACCAATCTGAGCCCGTACGACTGGCAGACGGTCGCAAGCCGCATGACGGTGCTGTGCGGCAATGCGGTGTGCGAGGCATGCGACGATCTGAAAGAACAGATATTTGAGATGGGCAGCATCATACTGCGTGCGGCAAAGCATGAGATTGCGCTTGGAGATGAGTGCGTCTATGTCAAACAGAATCCGCACCAGAGCATACCGCTGTATCAGCTTGCCATGGGCTATACGTTTGAGAACGGAAACGCCATTGGCGGCCCGCTCATCGGCCGGGGTAAGGCCATTGCGCAGGGACTCACCACGCTGGACCCGGAAACGGGGCAGGGGAAGACCGCGCTCGATTGGACATACGGCGCGCACGCGGTTGAGATTGAGGTGGATACGAATACCGGCGATATCGATATCCTGCACATGGTAAGCTCGCTCGATATCGGCCAGGTGATGAATGAAGCGCTGCTGCGCGGCCAAGTGGTAGGCGGCGCATTGCAGGGCATCGGCACCACGTTTTCCGAGGCGGTGTATTACGATGAAAAAGGCCGCCTGCTCACCCGGAATTTTACGGACTATAAAATCCCCACGTTCAGGGACGTTCCCCGTAAGGTGGAAGTATTGAGCGTGGAAACCCCGCAGCTTGACGGGCCTTACGGCGCGCGCGGCTGCGGAGAACATCCGCTGATTGCAGTAACGGCGGTCATTGCAAACGCGCTTGCAAACGCCACCGGCGTGGAGTTTTATGATCTCCCGCTCTCATCCGATCGTGTTTATCTTAGGATACATGGGCAGGAGAAGGTTTGACGGCAAGCAAAAGCGATGCTGCGCGTCTACAAAATGAAAAGGGGAATGGAGGGGATGGAAGCGGCAGCAGTTATAATCAGTCAGATTCTTTTCAAAAGAAGGATCCCGTACCTACCACGCGCCCCCCGTACAGTGATAATTTGAGAGAGGTGAAACGATATGGCAAAGGATCCGAACAAAGCCGCAGTCATCGGCTATTTACCGGATGAGACCCCATCGATCGGCAAACTGCTTATATTCGCGTTCCAGCAAGTGCTCGTCATGTTCCCCGCCACGGTGACGGTGGCGCTGCTCACGGGGTTCCATGTTTCCACCACCATATTCGCAAGCGGTCTTGCGACCATCAGCTTCTTGCTCATCACACGCGGCAAGATTCCTCTCTACTACGGCTCCAGCTTCTCCTATATCGCCGCGATCGTAAGCGTAACAGGAGGCGTCGGGTTTGGGCAGCTCGCGCCGGACGCGCTTATTTCGCAAGCCCAGTTTGGCATCATATGTTCCGGTTTGGTTTCCATACTTGCAGGCCTTATCGTCAACCGGTTCGGTATGGAGAAAATTGAAAAAGTTCTGCCGCCCACAATCACCGGTTCCATCGCCATGATCATAGGGCTTTCGCTCGCGGGAACCGCACTTACCCAGGCGATTACGGATCCGGGCATAGCCGGCATTATGCCCGGCAGTGCGGCTATCGTAGCGCTTGTGACGCTGATTGGCACCATTCTGTTCTCCGTATACCTCAAAGGTGTGTGGGGCCAGCTTCCCATACTCTTCGGTATCCTGTTGGGGTATATCGTAGCGATTCCATTCGGGCTGGTGGATTTTTCAAAGGTCTGGACGGGGACGGTCATTTCCCTGCCCCATTTCACGCTGCCCGCGCCCAACTGGATGGCGGTGCTCGCCATAATGCCTATCGCACTCGCCACCATACCGGAGTCCGCGGCGCATCTGTTCCAGCTTGATATCTATGTGAACGACCTCGCCAAGAAAAAAGGCAAGGGCGAATACAAGATTGCAAACAAGCTGGGGCTTAACCTGATTGGCGACGGTATGGGCGATATCGTATCCTCGCTGTTCGGCGGCCCCGCGGGCACCAACTATGGCGAGAACATCTCCACAATGGCCATCACCAAGAACTTCTCCGTCAAAATGCTTGGCATGGCGGCCATCATCGCGATCGTGCTCTCGTTCTTAACGCCGCTGTCCAACGCCGTAAACACCGTGCCCTCCGCCGTCATCAACGGCGCATGCATTTTCCTGTTTGGCGTTATCGCGGCCCAGGGCGTGGCAATTATGATCAACCAGAACGTGGATATGTTTAACGCCCGTAACCTTGCCGTCATATCCGTCATATTCGTTATCGGCTTAGGCGGCCACTACGGGTTTGCAGGCGGCATGATCCCGGTGTTCGGCGCGAAGCTCCCGGCCATCGCCACCGCAGCTGTCGTGGGTATTTTACTAAATCTGCTGCTTTCTATAGGAACAAATGAGAGTAAGAAGAAGGGAAAAGCCGCGGCCAAGGCCACGAATATCGCTTCCTAGTTCAAAAAGCATGAGGAAAGCCGCATCGCCTATCGATGCGGCTTTCTGTTTACGGACTGTAGGTCTTAGGTTTTGCCCAGAGTCTATCGTGTTGTGTCAAACATAGAAAATCCGTCGGACTCCAAATGAGTCTGCTTTATATATGCCAGATAATCGGTCTCCCTAAGATTGAATTTGGATATCAGCTCCTTCAGGATGTTGGATTGGCCGGATAACTCTTCGCTTGCGGCAGCGCTTTCCTCGGCAGTAGCCGCATTTGTCTGCACAACGGATGAAATCTGTTCGATCCCCTGGTTGATTTGCAGTATGGCTGTGGCCTGTTCCTGCGAAGCGAATGCAATTTCATCTATGAGGGCGACCACATCCATTGTTGCTTTGGCGCTTGTATCTAAGGAAGCAGCTGTCTTTTGTGCAATTTGTGAACCGTTTTCAACAGCATTGATGGTTTCTTCTATCAGGG
>JAEXTB010000293.1 GCA_023453725.1 Bacillota bacterium
CTGTGTATAATAGATTTATTATATTTATCCATTGTATACATGCATGCACGCATGCAAAGAAATATGTAAAGGAGAACGGTATGAGCAAAATCGTATTCGATGACCACTCCAACCTGCTGCGCGAGGATTATTACAAATATCAGGTACAGGATGTCCCGACTCCCAGCCTGTTCCCTGAAATGTTCCATTTTGATCAGGTGCCCAAGGTTGCGTTCAACTACCGCACTGTTCCCATGCGCATGCCTGAAGAGATCTGGATTACGGATACCACATTCCGGGATGGCCAGCAGTCCCGTGCACCGTTCACCCCCGCGCAGATACTGCGCATATTTGAGCTGCTGCATGATCTGGGCGGCCCGCGCGGCATTGTAAGGCAAAGCGAATTTTTTGTGTACAGCAAGCAGGACCGCCAGGCGGTGGAGCTATGTCAGCAGCGCGGCTACCGCTTCCCCGAGATCACTACATGGATCCGCGCCACCGAAAAGGATTTTGACCTTGTAAAGGAAATCGGCGTGCAGGAAACGGGCATATTGGTGAGCTGCTCGGATTATCACATATTCAAAAAGATGAACATGACGCGCAAACAGGCGATGGATCAGTACCTGAAGGTCGTCAAAATGGCGCTTGACCGTGGCATCCGCCCCCGCTGCCACTTTGAAGACATTACGCGGGCGGATTATTACGGCTTTGTAGTGCCCTTTGCTTATGCGCTAAGCCAGCTGAGCGAAGAATCCGGTATCCCCATCAAAATTCGCTGCTGCGATACACTGGGCCTTGGTGTTTCTTACCCCGGTGCCTCCATGCCGCGAAGCGTACCAGGTATCATCTATGGATTGCGGCATTACGCGAATATCCCCAGCACCCTTTTGGAATGGCACGGCCACAACGACTTTTACAAAGTTGTTACCAACGCTGCAACCGCGTGGCTGTACGGCGCATCTGCCGTCAACTGCTCGCTGCTTGGCATTGGCGAGCGCACCGGCAACTGCCCGCTTGAGGCGATGGTCATCGAATACTGCAGCCTCCGCGGTCATGAAGACGGCATGCGGCTTGACGTCATCACCGAGATTGCCGATTACTTTGAAAAGGAAATCGGTTATCAGATTCCGCCGCAGACGCCGTTTGTCGGCAAGGATTTCTGCTCTACCCGCGCAGGCATCCACGCGGATGGTTTATTGAAGGATGAGCACATTTACAGCATATTCAACACCCAGGCCATACTCAACCGTCCCTCGACGGTGGTCGTGGACTCCTACAGCGGCCTTGCGGGCAATGCCTACTGGATGAATGCAAACCTGCCCAAACTGCAAGGCGCGGAACCGGTTTCCAAAAAACATCCGGCGGTGGAACGCGTAAAGGCGCGGCTGGATGAGCTCTACGCGCAGGGGCGCACAACCTCCATGAGCAACGCCGAGCTGTTCGACATTTGCGCCGAGCTCGCCCCGGAATTCACCGAGAAATAGAACCCATCAAAAAGGTCCGTGCCGACTGCGCGGGCCTGTCTCCCAAAAGAGAAAGAAGTGCGTAAACGCACTTCTTTTTTGTAGTCCTTATTCAATCATTTCGTAACGATCTTTTCCGCTTTCCTTGGCCTGATAAAGCGCCCTGTCCGCCCGGTAAAGAAGCGTATTGGCGGAATCGCCCGGCTTAAATTCCGTAATGCCAAAGCAAACGGTAACGCCATAGGGCCGGAGATCTTCATCTACTCGGAGCAGCCCATAGAAGTTGTTGACGAGAGTAAGTACCTCTTCCCGTTCGGCCATACAGAACCCGGCGTACTCGTCGCCGCCCCACCGCGCAACGGTGCCGCTTGAGAACGCCTGCTGCGCAAGCTTGCCGATCCGGATAATGATCTGATCTCCCACCAGATGTCCATGAGAATCGTTGATCTCTTTAAAATCGTCGATATCGAATATGAACAGGTACAGCGGCTTTCCACGGCTTGCTGCGAGCGCCTTTGAAAGCGCCTCATTGAAACCCCGTCGGTTGATGAGAGACGTAAGGGAATCCGTCCTTGCCATTGCAGAAAGCCGCTGATCATTTTTGCGGATGAGACGGTCCACAATGAACAGCACACAAACAACAACCACTGCAAAAATAATCAAATCGTTAACCATCTGCGCGCTTTGCGTTCTCCTTAATACTGAAGTATCCTTTACAACAAGCAAAAACCAGTCCATATCCTCAATATACTGCGTAATCATATAGCCGCTCGAATGGCTGTCGCGATATTCAAAGCTCCTCAGGTTTGTGTGGTCAAGCACATCCTGCCTGTTTTTCTGAAAATCGGGCAGGTCAAACACATTGGTCTCATAGATTTCATCCGTATCCGTACTGACCTGTACAATCCCTTCCCGGTTAAAAAGAGCGGTCTTTAAATCGAACTGGCTTTCAAAGGACTTGAGCATCGCCTGTACGCGGTTGAGTTTTAACCCCACGCCGGTAACACCCAAAAGCCTTCCGTGCTCATCCAGAATGCGGCAATTGATGAACACCGTCAACTGATTATGATTGACCTCATCCGTATCGATATCCAGATCATATGGCTTGTTTTTATCTAAAAAGTCGTAGTACCAGACGTCATGCTCGTCTTCAGAAGAAATGATCTTATTCAGGCCGCCGTGGTAATAGTAGCGTTTTGTGGTTTCTGATACCACAAACGCGGCATCATAGCCATATTGATCTTTTAATTGTGTCAGGTATTCCCCGAGCTTTTCCATATGGGCCTCGGAGAAGTTCCCGTGTGATTCGCCAAGAAGCCACGCCTTTAAAAAACTGTCGTTTGCCATGGTAAGCGAAACGACAATGGGCCGGGCAAGCTCGTTGCGAATTTCCGCATAAATATTGGTGGTGGTGAGCTTTGAAATGTTGCAGATGTCTTCTTTGATAATCTCGCTGTAGGATTGGTAATTTGCAATACCGACTGCAGCAAAGCCCAGCAGTATAATGGCACAAATCAACAGATTGATACGTATTTTGCTGGTCTTTTCCATCAGTACCACCATCATATGTGTTTTGTGTATCATTGTTATATTACTATAAACAGTGATTTGCGACAAGAAATGATTTCTTTTACGAAAAAAAGCGGCGTTTTGCCGCTTTTTTAACAGTATGTTCCAGTAGTTGCTTCAGAGCCCGAACAGCAGACCAAGCTGGTAGACAAACAGCGCGGCGATATACGCAATGAATATTTGATACACCACCATAAACGCCGTCCATTTGCTGCTGTTGAGTTCTCTGCGCATGGTGGCAACCGCGGCCATGCACGGTACATACAGCAGCACAAACACCAGGAAGCTGAACGCGGAAAGCGGCGTAAACGTAGTGGAAAGCGCCTCCCGCACCGCGCCTTGCGCGGCCCCCGCGGAAAACCCATAAAACAGGCTCAGTGAAGCAACAACCGCTTCCTTTGCAACAAACCCGGTCAAAAGCGAAACCGCGGCCTGCCAGTTTCCAAAGCCTAGAGGCACAAGAGCGGGCGCGATCCATCCACCCAGCCTGCCCAATATACTGTTGGCCGCGTTTTCCACCATTGCAAAGCGGAAATCAAACGTCTGCAGCACCCAAAGTACAATGCTCATCACCAGTATGATGGTACCGGCCTTCTCTAAAAAGTGCGTTACGCGTTCCCCCACATGCTGCAGCGTATTTTTGAGCTGCGGGCGGCGGTAAGGCGGCATCTCCATAACAAACGGCGCATCCACCCCACGGAACAGCGTACGCTTAAATACAAGCCCCGTCAGTATGCCAAACAGCAAGCCCAATGCATAAAGTGCAAACACGACCAACCCGCTTCCGCGCCCAAAGAAAGCGCCCGCGATCAGCCCGTATACAGGCAGCTTGGCGGAACAGCTCATAAACGGCAGCAGAAATATCGTCATGCGCCGGTCCTTTTCGTTTTCCATGGTGCGCGCGCTCATAGCGGCAGGCACAGTACACCCAAACCCCATCAGCATGGGAATAAAGGATTTCCCGGAAAGCCCGATGCGCCGCAAGGGTTTATCCATAATAAACGCTGTGCGGGACAGATAACCGCTGTCCTCCAGCATGGAAAGGCAAAGAAACAGCAGCGCAATCTGAGGCAGGAACGTCAGTACACCGCCTACGCCCGTTACAATGCCATCGCATATCAGGCTGACGAGCCAGCCCGATGTGCCCATGGAGGTTAACCATGCCCTTAGCCATGGGGAAAACGCGCCGCCGATAAGCGCCTCCACCTGATCGGACAGCCAGGAGCCGACGCTTCCGAATGTCAGCAGGAAAATGCAGAGCATGATGAGTAAAAACACGGGCAGCGCCAGGTATTTATGAGTCAGCACGGCATCGATTTTATCCGAAATGCTGCGTTCGCCCTGCATCCGCTTTTTTGTAAGGGCTGTCGAAATTACCCGGGAAATGAAGCGATATCGGCTTTCCGCCACGCGCATGCCGCTGTCAAACCGTGGATCCGCCCCGGCATAGGATTGCAGCACTTCCTGAATATTGTTTTGTTCATCAGGCGAAAGCTTGAGCTGTTCAAGCACCAGCGCATCGCTTTCGAGCAGCTTCATTTGCGCCCAATGCGCGGGAAGCCCCGCCTGAGCCGCGCGCTCTCCGATGATTTCCCCTATCCTGTGGTGCGCCGCGTGCGTAAAATCATCATATACGTCGTCCGGCTCAATAAAATTGCGGCAATGCACCTGCTCGTGCACAATATCCACCAGCAATTCGCACTGCTTTAAAAGCTCGTCCACACCAGCGCCCGTACGCGCGCTGATCGGAACAACGGGTATGCCCAATTCTAACGAAAGCCGCCGCACATCGATACGGTCGCCGCTTTTTTCTACCTCATCCATCATATTGAGCGCAAGAACCATTGGACGCTCGAGTTCCATCAGCTGCACGCTCAGGTAGAGGTTCCGTTCCAAATTGGTGCCGTCCACAATGTTGATGATGGCGTCAGGCTGCTCTTCTATAATGTAATTGCGGGCAATCACTTCTTCCATGGAATAAGGGGAGAGCGAGTAAATGCCTGGCAAGTCCACGAGTAGCATCTCATACCCATGGGCCCTGAGCCTGCCCTCCTTCTTTTCCACCGTTACGCCCGGCCAGTTGCCCACATATTCCCGTGAGCCTGTCATGGCGTTAAAGAGCGTGGTCTTGCCGCTGTTGGGGTTCCCGACAAGTGCAAGCTTTACATTCTTCTGGGCCTGTCTGGGGCCGCAGGGCGCTTCTCCCGCTTGACGCTTGTCCTTGAAAAGTGCACGCCTTTTCTCTTGCTGCGGACAACCATCGCACGGGGATGGCTGCGTCCTAAGCGCATCTTCCTGTGTGGATACCACCCAGTCTGTCAGCCGCATCGCCCGTTCATGGGCGGGGCGGTCGCTTTTCGTCCGGTGTTGCATCAGGAGCGGCTCAGCGCGTTTCATTCGGATGCGGTCCTCTTCCCGCGCCCTGTTAAGCGCCGCTTCCTCTCCCGCAGCGTCAAAGAGCTCTATAAATAAGGCGTCTTCCCGCCGCAGGGAAAGATCGTATCCGCGCAGATGGACTTCTATCGGATCGCCCATTGGGGCGGTTTTGCGTACCAGTATTCTAGTCAGCGGCGTAATGCCCATATCCACCAACCGCCTCCTGATGCGCGCATCCGCGCCGCCTACGGCGCTGATAACGCCAGATTCCCCCGGCAGCAGTTCCCCTAGTGTCTTTGCCATGTGTTTCTCCGTTCCGTGTTAGCTTTTACTAACTCCATAGGCATTGTACCAAAGCGCGCATAAATGTCAATACACGCGAAGATAATGTGTATCTGTCACTGTTACAATATGTATAGAAATATGGAATTATGCTTTTAGAACACAGGGGAAAAGATTTTGATATGTGACATAAGAAAAGGACAATTCTTCGTGTGTCAGTTCTTCGGAACGTTCCGCAACTTTCCATCCTTCCAGTGCAGATAGGTTCGGCAGCGCGCAATCCGCAGGGCGCGTCGCATTGACATGCGTAATGAGGGCGCTTTCGCAGTACGGAAGGAGCAGCGCATACACTTCCGCACCGCCGATCACAAAGACTTCTTTTTCCGAGAATGGTGTCTGCCCCAACAACGAAAAAAGGGACTGCAGGGAATGCGCTACCGTGACACCTTCCGCCTGATATGCAGCGTTTCGCGTAAGGACAATGTTCTCCCGGTTGGAAAGCGGCCTCCCGCCAGGGAGGGATTCCAGCGTCTTTCGCCCCATGACCACCGCGTTGCCGCTTGTAAGCATACGAAACCGCTTGAGATCGGCGGGAATGTGAAACAGAAGTTCCCCTGCGTAACCAAGGTTCCAGTTTTGATCCACCGCGGCAATCAGCTTCATACTGTTCTCCTTATATGGCAACCGGTATCTGTGCGTCAAACGGATGGAATTCATACCCATCCAACCGAAAACTGTTCACTGTGAACGCGTAAAAATCCGTTGTGCCATCCCAAGCAAGTTTGGGGGCGGCGAGCGGCTCACGCTTTAATAATTCCTCCACAAGAGGGACATGGCGGTCGTAGATGTGTGCATCCGCAATCACATGCACAAGTTCTCCCGCCTCCAGCCCGGAAGCCGCCGCAAACATATGCACGAGCACCGCGTACTGGCAGACATTCCAGTTGTTTGCGGTAAGCATATCCTGCGAGCGCTGGTTGAGTATGGCGTTTAACGTATTTCCCGTCACATTGAACGTCATGCTGTAGGCGCACGGGTACAGGCTCATTTCATGAAGATCCTGATGCACATAGAGGTTGGTCATAATGCGGCGGCTCTGCGGGTTATGTTTTAAATCAAAAAGCACGCGGTCCACCTGATCGAACATGCCTTCCTTATATTGATGCTTCACGCCAAGCTGGAAGCCGTAGGCTTTCCCGATGCTGCCGTCCTCATCCGCCCAGTTGTCCCAGATGCGGCTATTTAGTTCATGCACGTTGTTTGACTTCTTCTGCCAAATCCATAAAAGCTCATCGAGGGCACTTTTAAAGTAGGTGCGCCGCAGCGTGAGTATGGGGAATTCCTGTTTCAAATCATACCGGTTTACAATCCCGAAGCGCTTGACGGTATGCGCCGGTGCGCCGTCCTCCCACCTGGGGCGTACGGGAAGCTCCGTATCCCAGAATCCGTACTCTAAAATATCCCGGCAGTTTTGGATAAACAGCATGTCCGCATGACTCATGTCTCAATTCTCCCATGTATGATATAAGGATAATAACATTGTCTATTATACAGGAAACTACCGCACAAAACAAAACGCATCTGTGCTTTCAAACCTCCGCTGCGGTGAGACAGTAAAAATCGCGTTATGTCAGAAGCTCTTGTAACTTCTGTCTGCCCGTTTTTTGATTGCCACTAATCTCAGTATACAGCGCATTATAAAAAGCCGTAGCGTTTTCCCTGCGGTCCTTTGCAAGCTGCCGCGCCCGTTGTGTATAAAACGCTTCATACAGCCTTTTGAGCTTGTAATGATATTCCTGACAGAAGGAACTTTTTTCTGCATCCGTTCCCTCCACAACAATCTCCCCGTCCTGATCCAACAGATACAGCGGTTCGCCAATCTGGCCGCCATATATCAGTGTGCGGGCAACTCCTATTGCGCCGGTCACATCCAGCTTATCCGCGTCAAACAGAATTTTCGCCTCCAAGCTTTCCTGCGCATTGTCCCCACGGTACCGGTGGGAAGCGATGCACGATTTTACATGGCCCGCTTTCCCCA
>JAEXTB010000296.1 GCA_023453725.1 Bacillota bacterium
ATACCAAACAGCCCATGGCATTTGTGTATGGAGATGCGGATAAAGCAAAGGACTGGCAAACACAGGAGGGCGCTGCGGAATATCAGAACAACCGCATCATACTCACCAGCCTGCCTTCAGGCGCCAGCCGCATTCTTCATAAATCGCTCAACGCGAAGGATGTTACGCTGGAAGTTACGTTAAATGGCAACCTTTATGGTTCGCAGGGCGTATACCTGCGGGCCAAGGAGGATCTTTCCTCCTACATCTATGTAGGGCTGCAGGATAGAACCCTTACACTGAGCGAGCTTAACGGCGGCGAGGCCACTGAGCTTGCCTCTGTAGACCTGTTTGATTTCTTCCAGCAAGCCGAGCGCACCCTAGCGCAGGATGAAGCAGAAAGCCTGCTTGCAGCGCAAAAAGCTATATTGCAAACCAATGCGGACGCTGCGACAAAAGCAAAGGCACAAAAAAGAATAGACGCACTGACAACCGGCAGTCCTTCATCCATTACCGGAAGCGGCACTGCTTACCGGCCGGAAACAGATCTGCTTGATTCCGCTTTCTACAAGCTGCGCGTCACCCTGATTGGCGGTACAATGCATGTAATGGTGAACGAAACAACCGTCATTTCCAGCTAGAAGGTTGACGTTACAAACAGCGGAGGCGTTCAACTGGAGGCTGCCGTATCGCACGGTAACTTCAGCCAGAGAAACCTGTATGACGATGTATATGACGGCGTGTTTGACGATCTTTTGATTACCGAAGGTACCGGGCAAACCGTACTCTACTCCAACCGTCTGAGCGGGCAGGAGGCGTTTTTCTCAAACGTCAACCGCGCAGTGGAGAGCGTCATCAACTGGTTTATCGATGTATTTTAAATTGATATAAGGGGGGCCTATGCCGATCCGTTATCGCAAACGTATATGCTCTTTTGTTTCCAGCATTCTCCTTACAATGCTGCTTTTGAGCTGTTCGGCACCGGAAACAGCGCTGGACGCTACGCCAGCGCCATCCCGTTCCCCTATGCCCGCCATTGCCGAACCTACGCCGGAGCCTATTATAAAAGAGCTTCCGCTTTCCGCATGGGCGGTATACTGGGATACCGAGCGCGTTAGCGCGGAACTTTCTCTGCTTGCGCCGGGATTGAAAAGCGTCAGCGTGTTTTCTACACTGTTCCACGCGGACGATACGCTGTATCTGCCGGATCAGACGGCGACGCTGCTTGCCTCCATACGGGAACAGTACGGGGAAACAAAGGGCATTTATCTGACGTTTGTCAATGATATCGCGCTTACAGACGGTAGCTTTTCGTTAAAGGATGTGGCGCTGCTTGAGCGGCTGTTCGCAAGCGAAGAGCGTATGGACGCACATATTGCCGAAATGATCGCGCTGACGAAGACCGCCGATTGCGAAGGCATAGAACTTGACTATGAAGCAATGCGGAAAAACTCCGCGTTGTGGGAGCCTTTTGCAGCCTTTGTTGGGAGGCTGTATGCTGCCACCCAGAACGAGGGACTTTTATGCCGCGTCGTCCTGGAGCCTTCCGCATTGGGCAAGGCAAACTATCCTTCGGGTCCGGAGTACGTGCTTATGTGCTACAACCTCTATGGCTCTCACAGTGGGCCCGGCCCCAAGGCGGATATTCGGTTTATCAACGCGCTCGCGGACGAAAGCCGGGATTTATCCAGCCTTTCCTTTGCCTTTTCCACCGGCGGGTTTGACTGGGATGCAAACAATGAGGCTAAACAGCAGACCGAACAAGAGGCCGCGGCGCTTGCGCAGACCTATAACATTACACCCGAGCGGGACGAAAAAAGCGGCGCGCTGCACTTTACCTATACCGCTGAAGATGGCAGTATGCATACCGTCTGGTATGCGGACGGTGAAACGCTCGCCATCTGGATGCAAACGGCCGCCAAAAAGGGTGTCTCCCAGTTTAGCTTGTGGCGTACCGGCGGCAACACCAGCGAGGCACTGCAGGCGGTTGTAAACGCGACAAAAGAGTAGTATTGATAAACGGCTCCCGATTACCAATCGGGAGCCGTTCGCTTTGGCATTAAGCAAGTTTTTAATTGGCCGGGTACGCGCCTTGTGCCGCATCCAGATACTCTTGCCCAAAGAGGCGCACAAACGCCTTCTTGGCCTGTTCCACGGCGGCAGCGCCTTCCTGCCCGAGCCTTAGGATCAGTTCATCCCCCACACTATGGAGCACATGGGCAATGTGGTAATCAAAGCTTCGGGCGCAGCTATCCCCCATCGCTGCCTTTTTGTTAAAAAGCGTCTGCTCCTCTTGTGCCGTCATCGGGATGCCCCACTCAAACCGGCAGCAGGCTCCATCCGCGCTCAACGTGCATGGAACGCTGCATTGAAACTCGGGGTGGAACCCGCGGGCAAGCGCATCGTCCACAACTTCGCAGTATAGTTTTCCGTATTCAATCAGCCCATGTTTGCGCCAGCTGTTGTTCCACGGGCAGTTGGTCACCACCATTACGGCAGCACCGTCCTCGTGCTGTAAAGCCGCCCCCATTTCACCGGGCTGAGCGCGCCATTCGCCATAGGCGTTGAAAGAGACAATATCCAAGCGATCCCCGTTTTGAAGCGCCCTTGCCGCCATCCGCGTACCCCGCTCATATGCCATGCGCCGAATTCCCGCAAGGAACGCCTCCCTGCCGGCTTCGCCGCTGCCTTCGATTGCGTATTTTGCCAGCAGCGCAACAAGCGCCGCATGCTGTTCGATGCCGTTCATTTGATTTCCCCCAACCCAAATATCATATATGTATTATCAGCATTATACCGCAAACACCGTATGCGCAGGAAGTCCTTCTTGCTGTTTGTGGGTTAACGCAGCCATGGAAGACTTTCCCGTTTTCATCCTTGTTATTTTTCTGAAAAAACGTAAAATAAAGAATAGCCTACTTTAAGAAGGAGAACACCATGAGAGCATATGAACGGTTGATCAAATATGCCGGATACGATACCGCCTCGGATGAATCGGCAAGCGAAAACACCTGCCCCAGCACAGAAAAACAAACGGTACTGGGTCGGGCTTTGTTAGAGGAAATGAAAGAACTTGGCCTAGAAGATGTGCACATGGACGAATTCGGCTATGTGTATGGCGTGGTACCGGCAACCACAAACAAAGACCTGCCGGTCATCGGCCTGGTTGCACATATGGACACCAGCCCTTCCATGAGCGGCACAAACGTGAAGCCGCGCATCGTTTCCGAGTACGATGGCGGGGATATCGTTCTCAACGCCGAAAAGAACATCGTCATGAGCCCAAAGAAGTTTTTGCACCTGAAAAACTATATTGGCCAAGACCTTGTGGTAACGGATGGCACCACGTTGCTGGGCGCTGACGACAAGGCGGGGATTGCGGAAATCCTGACTGCTGTGGAGGAATTAAAGAAGCGCAACGTCCCGCACGGGAAAATCCCCGTTGCATTTACGCCGGATGAAGAAATCGGCCGGGGTGCCGACCATTTTGATGTTAAGAAATTCGGCGCAGAGTTTGCCTATACGGTCGACGGCGGAAGAATTGGCGAAATTGAATATGAAAACTTCAATGCGGCGGCCGCCAAGGTGCAGATCAACGGCGTGAACATCCACCCGGGCGATTCAAAGAACCGTATGAAAAACGCGCTGCTCATCGCCATGGAGTTTAATGCCATGCTGCCGCCTCACGAAATCCCCGCCTGCACAGAAGGGTATGAGGGATTCTTCCATCTGCACAGCTTCTCCGGCGAGGAAGAGCTTGCTTCAATGCACTATCTCATCCGGGACCATGACCGGGAGAAATTTGAAGCAAAGAAGGAGCGGATTGAAAAAATCGCAGCCTACCTCAATGAAAAATACGGCCCGAATACCGTTGTGCCGGAGATTAAGGACAGCTATTACAACATGAAGGAAAAAATCGAGCCGCACATGTTCCTGATAGAAAAAGCGCAGCGGGCGATGGAGGAAGCGGGTGTTACACCTGAAGTCGTGGCCATACGCGGCGGCACGGACGGGGCGCGCCTCTCCTTTATGGGTTTGCCCTGCCCCAACCTTTCCACCGGCGGGCACAACTACCATGGACGGTTTGAATACGTCCCCGTACAGTCCATGGACCGGATGGTGGATGTGCTTTTGAACATCGTAAAGGCTGAATAGACATCTCATTAGGTTTTCTGGAGCCGCCGGTTATCCGGCGGCTTTTTATTTGCGCAATATCTTACAATCAGTATGGCGGCGGATGTGATATAGTTAGCCGAGAAACATGGAAAGGAGCGCGTACTTTGCCCAACGAAAAACGGAGTGTCTGGTATGACGCAGACCTGGAACTTGAAGCGTACCGGTTTGAAGGAATTACGCAAAAGTTCCCCAACCATTTTCATGAATATTACGTGTTCGGGTTTGTGGAAGCCGGTGAGCGCTGCCTTGTCTGCAACAGCAAGGAGTATTGTATCACCCCCGGCGACGTCGTACTATTCAACCCCGGAGATACGCACGCCTGCACACAGGCGGACGGCAAGGTGCTCGATTACCGCAGCATCAACATCAAGGCCGTGCAAATAAAGCGCGCAGCGCTTGAAACTGCCGGACGGGCATTTTTGCCCCGGTTTCCTCAACCCGTATTGTACCGAAGCGAGATTGCGCCGCTGCTTCAAGACCTGCACCGAACACTATGCGAAGGGGAACCAGGGTTTATAAAGGATGAGCTGTATCTCTTTTTCATCGGTCAGCTTTTACAGGAGCAGTTGCAGGAACAGCCCTTTTTGAAAGAGGATGCTCCAAAACGCTTCGATGAGGTTTGTGCTTATCTGGAACAGCGCTACATGAACCCGATCACCTTGGAGGAACTCAGCCAACTCATAAACATGAGCAAGTATCATTTTCTGCGCTCGTTCACGCGGTATAAGGGGATTACCCCGTACAACTACTTGGAGACAGTGCGCGTCAACAACGCAAAAAAGCTGCTGGAGCAGGGTGTTCCTCCTGCGGAAGCGGCGCAGCTGACCGGCTTTCACGACCAGAGCCATTTTACAAACTTCTTCAAAAAGCTCATCGGCCTTACGCCAAGGCAGTATATGCGCATGTTCCATGGAGATGGCGAAGTTTAAGCTTATTAATATAATTTAGGAGATACCCATGACACAAGATACAAAATGTGTACTGCTATTAGACGAAGCCCTGCCGTCAGGCGTATTGGCCAACACCGCGGCGATACTTGGCATTACGCTGGGGCGGCTTGCACCCGAATGCGTGGGGCCGGATGTGGCGGATGGTTCAGGCCTTGTCCATCCCGGCATTGTAACGCTGCCTGTCCCTGTTCTAAAATCCAGTGCGCCGCATTTAAGAGCACTGCGGGGTACCTTGAATGATCCCGTTTTTTCGGATGTGACGGTTGTGGATTTTTCAGATGTGGCACAGGGCTGCCACCGGTACGAAGAATACACACAGCTTGCGTCCCAGACCTCAGAAGTCTCGTTCACTTACCTTGGACTGCTGCTGTACGGCAATCGAAAAAAAGTAAACAAGCTGACCGGGAGCCTGCCGTTGTTCCGGTAAAGGTATGTAAGTCAGAATTCCATCCGCCAAGCTTTGCAGTATGTCGGCGATCCTGTCGCAGATTCAGAAAAAATGAAATTATATTTTTCTTTATTTGAACAAAAACATGCTATACTGTTGCCTGTTCCAGATAACAAAGTAAGAAGAATGGACGGATATCCGATGGTACATGTTGCGGCGGCGATCATCCGCAATCAAAACGGTGAATTTTTGATCTGCCAGAGGGGGCCAAGCGGAAGCTGCGCCAACCTGTGGGAATTCCCCGGCGGCAAACTGGAGCCCGCTGAAACCCTGGAAGCATGCCTCATACGCGAATGCATGGAAGAGCTCAATGTTACGGTTGCGATAGATTACTTTTATGACGAAACGGAATATGCCTACCCGGATAAAACCGTACGTCTCTCTTTTTTCTTTGCGCATATTCTGGAGGGTGAACCGCAGTTGAATGTCCACACCGCCATCCAGTGGGCAAAGCCTGAGGAGCTTTCCGGCTATCCGTTCTGCCCTGCCGACGTCCCCATGCTTGAACGGCTTACCCTGCTTTCTTAAGGGTCTTTATAGCTGAATGGAAAGCATGTCCTCACAGCGCTCCGCCATATACCGGTAGGCATCCTGCACGCCCATGTTGTAGAATTCCGGAGCCAGTTCTTCCACAATAAAGTTTAACACCATTGTGGCGGCAAGATTGCCGATCTCTTCTTCCCGCTCGTTTTGAAAATAGTTCTGTATCCTCGCAATCATTTCTTCTTTTTTCTCTTTGGATAGTTTGATTCTGCTTTCGTTTGAACGCATGTTTTTTCCTCCGCCGTATGTCTTTTTGCCATTGTACCACAACCGCCATATACAAGACATCTTGGGACAAAATTGAAGCCCGCCTCCCATTCAGTAGAAGCGGGCAATCATCATACAGCTAAACTCCTACAAATTCCATCAGCTCTGCATTGAATTTGTCTTTCTGATCGTAGAACAGGCCATGACCGCTCTCTTCAAACGGAACAAGACGAGAACCACGTATGCCCTCGTTCTGCGCCACCCCCAACGGGAACAGGCAGACCTGGTCGTGAATGCCGTGCAGGATAAGTGTCGGGACATTGACCTTTGCAAGGTCTGCGAACAGCGTCTCCGCAATCCACGCGTACGAAACCGCGATTGTCGCCCAGCTTGCAGCTTCCATGCCAAGGTCCCAGGCCCACCGGCTCAATGACTCCGTTACCGGCTTATAGAAGAACATCTTATTAAATTGCGTGATCATTTCCGGCCGGTCTTTTTCTGTATTGCTGATAATGTCCAGCACTGCCTGCTCCGTGATGCCGTATGGGAAGTTGGGCCGCTGAATAAGACTTGGAGCAGCAGCCGCGCACAATACAAGTTTAGTTACCCCATGCCCGTTGTGGCGCGCCATATACCGTATGGCTACGGCACCCGCCGTGCTATGTCCAAGGAGCGTGAGGTTTTTGAGTTCAAGTGCATCGATGACGCGGCGAATATCATCTGCAGACCGATCATAATTGTACCCATAGATCGGCTTGCTGGACATGCCAAAGCCCCGCACATCCATGCCGATGCACCGGATATCATGCTTTAACAGCTCATTGTACTGGTATTCAAATATTTTGTGGTTGATCGGCCAGCCGTGCATAAACAGTATGGGATGTTTCCCGGACGGGTTGATATCGTTGATATAAATCCCTACGCCCGGCTCCGCATTAATCCAGTATTCCACCCTGAACGCCTCCCCGAATAGATTGATTTTTACACAATATATTCGAAATATCAGTTCCTATGTGGAATTTCGCCGTTTCTTTACGGCGCAAAAAAGACGTAGGCAAGATGCCTACGCCCTTCTCTCGCGCTTGTATTAGCCTTGGAGCACTTGTTTGAGCGTTGTACAGAACAAGTCAAGGTCATCCGTCAGTACGGAGTGGCCTGCGTTCTCAAATGTGATAAGAGCCATTCGATCCACATATTTTTCGTGCATTTCTTTGACCCATGTAAACGGCACTACCATATCCTTTTCGCCATGCAGCAGGACGATGGGGCATTTTACAAGGTTCAGCCTGCCGCTGCCGGGGGCGGAACCCGTGGGCGCATCCGTCATGTTAAAGTGGAGCAGGGAATAGTCGATGTCCACAAGGTTGCGCTGCTGCAAAATGGCGTCAATGTACTGGGAATAATCCGCTTCCTCCGGCTGATGCAGGTTATAGATGACAGCATTCCAGATGGCGCGCATGGTTGCGCTGTCTTTTGCAGCATACGCCTGCAGTACGGGCGCTACCTGCACGGGGTCCGCTTCAATTTCTTCCTTGGTCTTTAAAAGTTCGGTCAAAATCGGCTGACCGCTTGCGTCCTTTTTGAACATGGGGTAGCCTGTTACCGGAACGGTATCAAGCAGCACCGC
>JAEXTB010000029.1 GCA_023453725.1 Bacillota bacterium
TACATGCACCAGTACAACATGCCGCCGTACAGCACAGGTGAAGCCAAGATGATGCGTGGCCCCGGCCGCCGCGAAATCGGCCATGGGGCATTGGCGGAACGTGCGCTTGAACCCGTACTGCCGAGTGAAGAAGAATTCCCGTACTGCATGCGCCTAGTTTCCGAGGTCATCAGTTCCAACGGCAGCACGTCTCAGGCTTCCATCTGCGCAAGCACGTTGTCCCTGATGGACGCGGGCGTTCCCATTAAGAAGCCGGTTGCCGGTGTCGCGATGGGCCTTATCAAGGACGACGCAAACGGCAATATCGCCATCCTTACGGATATTCAGGGCCTTGAAGATTTTCTTGGCGACATGGATTTCAAGGTTGCTGGTACCAGGGACGGTATCACTGCAATCCAGATGGATATCAAAATTAAGGGCATCAGTGAGGAAATCCTCACCCGTGCGCTCGAACAGGCGCGCGTAGGCCGCATGTTCATCTTGGGCAAGATGCTTGAAACCCTGTCTGAACCCCACGCCGAGCTTTCCCGCTTTGCCCCGCGCATCCTTTCCTTCTCCATTAACCCGGACAAGATCAGGGATGTCATCGGCTCCGGCGGCAAGACCATCAACAAAATCATTGCCGATACCGGCGTCAAGATTGATATCGAGGACGACGGCCGCGTATTCATCGCATCTCCGGATGCAGACGCCGCAGATGAAGCCAAGCGCATCATCATGGGCATCGTCAAGGACATTGAGGTTGGCGATGTGTTCTTAGGCAAAGTGGTTCGCATCATGCCGTTTGGCGCGTTTGTCAACCTGACGCCCGGCAAGGATGGCCTTGTCCATATCTCCAAGCTCGCAAACCGCCGCGTGGAGAAGGTCGAAGACGTCGTCAACATCGGAGATGAAATTCTTGTCCGCGTCGTGGAAATCGATAAGCAGGGGAAAATCAACCTCACCCGCAAGGGTCTGCTGCCCGAGGATCAGGAACAGGGACAGGAATAAGATACCATTTGGTTTTAAAACCGTATAAGAGCAAAGGGGCGGGGCAGCCTGGCCCTGCCCCTTTCTGTTTGTAACACGGCTTATGACATCCTCCTTATGTGTGCGGCATATACTGTAACAGCGCGCAAAGGAGGAAAAAGCAATGCGATGGTTATACGGAAAGGGCAGGACGATTGTCAACATCCTGCTGACAGCGCTCATGATTACGCTTTATGTTGCAACCACAACGCCCGTGGCGCAGTCTGCCATGAGTGAGCTCTATAACAGCCCTGTTTACCGGGGATATCAAAAGGGCGTTGTCGGTATGGAGTGCGCGGTCAGTTGGAACGCAGCCGCAATGCCCGAGCTTTTACAAGTGTTAAAAGAACGGGATATCCAAATTACCTTCTTTGTCAGCGGAGACTGGGCGCAGGATAATAAAGAACTGCTTGTCCAGATGGTGCAGGATGGCCACGAAATCGGCACCATGGGGCAACTGCCCATGAGGGACGGAGACCCGGATGAAGTGACCGCCGATATTGCGCGTTCTATCGATGTGATTAAGGAAGTATCCGGCATAAAGCCGGAACTCTATTATTCCGGCACTCGCCGTCTAAAAAGCTCAACACGCGCGTCAAACAGGCTTGGGCTTACACATGTGCTGTGCACAGTCGATCTTCTTTCCGGCAGGGGAAACGCTGAGGATATCCTGTTGCGTGCATTGGATGCGCCATTTGATGGAAGCATATTGCTTATACAGCCTACGGCGGAAGCCGTGAAGGCATTGCCCGCCTGTATCAGCGGGTTAGAGCAGCGGGGGTTTCGTATTGTGACAGTAAGTAAGACCCTTGGCGAGCACACACAAAAGGAAGTACGGGTATGATTATTCAGGAAACATTGGAAAACGGGATTCGTGTAGTAGGCGAAACCATGGAAAAAGTCCGCTCATGCGCCCTTGGCGTCTGGGTTGGGACAGGCTCTGCTTTTGAGCGGGAAAATGAAGGCGGCGCGTCGCACTTTATTGAACACATGCTTTTTAAAGGCACAAAAACACGCACGGCGCAGGATATTGCGGCGGAAATGGATGGCATCGGCGGCAATATCAACGCATTCACCTCCAAGGAATGCACGTGCTTCTATGTAAAGGTGCTTGATGAAAATCTTGATACCGCCGTAGACATTCTTTCCGATATCGTCCTAAACTCCACATTTGATCCGGAAGAACTCAAAAAAGAGCAGGGCGTTATCTGCGAAGAGATATTAATGACGCAGGACAGCCCTGAAGACCTCGCCCATGAATCCATCGCACAGCTTTTCTATGAGGGCGATCCCCTTGCAAAGCCTATACTCGGGACGGAAAAGAGCGTCCGCTCGTTCACGCAGGAGAGCCTGTTTGAATATATGCACCGCCAGTATGTGCCCGAGCGCATCGTGATCTCGGCGGCGGGGCATTTGGAAGAGGACAAGCTCCTTTCGCTGGTGCGGCAGAAATTTGCCGGGTTTAAAAAAGGGGAGGCCCATCCGTTTGGCCAGAACAAAGCGCCGGGCGGGAAGCGTTTTCGGGCAGTGGAAAAGGATATTGAACAGATTCATATCTGCATGGCCATGCCGGGCACCGCGCTGGACGCGGAAGACCAGTATCCTCTTTTTGTATTAAGCAATGTACTGGGCGGCAGCATGAGCTCCCGCCTGTTCCAGAAAATCCGCGAGCAGCGCGGTATGGCGTATTCCATCTATTCTTATCCAACCTGTTACCGCAGCACGGGCAGCTTTTCCTTCTATGCGGGCACGGGCGAGCAGCAGGCCGTGGAGGTCATCCGCCTGATGCGTGAGGAAATGGAGAACGTCATTAAAAACGGCATTACAAAGCAGGAATTTAAACGCAGCAAGGACCAGTTAAAGGGCAGTTACCTGCTCTCGCAGGAAGGGACCTCAAGCCGCATGAACGCGCTTGGCAAGACTGCGTTGCTCCAAAATAAACTCTATAACGAGCAGGAAACCTATGAACGAATTGAACGTGTTACAATAGAGGACGTGGAGCGGATATTGCCCATGATACTCGATATTGATAATACTGCCACCGTTTGCGTTGGCAGAATCAATAAGCGCGAGCAGGAAATCAAGGAACTGCTCGAACTGAACTAGTCGTACCCGAAGAGGAGGTTGGGGGATTTTGGATAAGCTTGATGAATTGTTTGCCCTCCAGAAGGAATTGGATGAGGAAATTATTGCCCGCCGCGAACTATCCGACATTTCCATGGAGCAGTGGGTGCAGAAGGATATTTTAGCCATCATTTCCGAGCTTGGCGAAGTGCTTGATGAGGTCAATTTCAAGTGGTGGAAAAACCCGAAGGAACTTGACCCTTCTGCCTTGTCTGAAGAACTGGTCGATGTGCTGCATTTCTTTTTGAGCATGTGCATCCACGCAGGGCTGGATGCGGAGAAGCTCCATCAAATCTATATAGAGAAGAACAAAGAAAATTTCAACAGGCAGCTGGGCCGCTCAAAAAAGCCGGGGTATTTTTCAAGGGAAGGCTATTAAACCCGGCCCTTAGGAGGGAAATATGCAAAGAGTCCGAGTACGGGGACGGTTTTACATCCTGCTCCTGCTTTTGATCGCGATTTTGGGCGTATTGATCTATTTCTTAGTAGGCGGAGGCAGGGAAGGCGAGCTTGCGATGAGTACCATGCGCCTTTCGCGCACCGCAAAGACGGTGCTGGTGCGTGATGAGGCGAGCGTGACGATCGAGCGCTACGATAAAATCCTGTTTGATGTCGTAGAAGGCGCGCACGTGCAAACCGGGGACCAGATTGCGCAGGTATTCAAATGGGGCTATCAGGAAGAAACCATGCAGACCCTTTTGGATGTAGAAAAGTCCATACTGGATTATCAGCTTACTTTGGTGAAGGGCATTGTCAATCCGGAACTGGATGCGCTCAACCTCCAAATTCAGCAGAAACAGAATGCCATCCGGTCTGCGGTACGCGGAGAATCGGATTCGGATATGCTCACGCTCGAACAGGAGTTAAAAATGCTGTTGAATACCCGCAAGGAGCTTTTGCGGGATATCCAGCCGGATGAAACGCTCAATGGCCTCTATCAGCAGGAAGAACAGCAGCTTACGAACCTGAGCACATGGAAGCGGGATATCCTCAACGACGTGGGCGAAGGCGTGGTCAGCTTCTATTTTGACGGCTACGAGCAGGCGTTAAGCGCCAAAAAGCTCAATATGATCAATTCGGATCTGATTTACGGCGTGATTCGGGGCAGCGGCGTGGTCTCCAACATAGATAAGACGGCGGAAAGCCCGCTTTACCGTCTGATTGATCCGGATCATTTTTATATTGCATTCTTAACCGATGCTGAAAACCCCTTCCGTGTGACACAGGGGGAAACTTATACGGTTGTATTCAACGGATATGCGGACCAACCCTATACAGGTACGGCGCTTGCACCCATACTTTCGGGTAAGCAGATTGTGAACCTGTTGGAGTTCAGCCAACCCATGAACGATTTGATGGGTGTGCGCGTGGTGGAGGCCTCCATCATGAAGGACGTGACAGGGCTTTACGTGCCGCTTGAGGCAATTGAAATGCGCGAGGGTATGCCGGGCATATTACGCGTTGCGGGGGATGAGACAGCATGGACCCAGGTGAACGTGCTTGCCAGCGATGAAGAAGGCGCGATCATCCGCGCAGCGGCAGGAGAGGAACTTGTGGCGGGGCTTCGCTACCGCAAGCCGTAATCGGTGTTTGGGGATGGATGGCCGGAGGTTTTTTAGATGAGCATACAGGAGAATTT
>JAEXTB010000075.1 GCA_023453725.1 Bacillota bacterium
GGCAGGGGCAGAGGTGCTGGCGGTTAACGGCGAGGACGTCATGGTCGCCGTGCAGGAAATCGGCAAAGGCCGGACGTTCGCGTTTGCGACTGATATTTCCGCGCACTGGGCGCCGCCCGCCCTGACCCAAAGCGAACCTTACGCACAATTTATCGCCAACGTATTCCGCTGGCTGGGTAAAGTTTGATCCCCAGAAAGACCACATCCCCTTTACAGCGCGGGAGGCTGCCTACTAAGGCGGCCTCCCGTGCTGTATCCGAGGATTGCGAAAATTCACGAACGGTGGTAGGATAAATGGCTTCAGGATAATATCGAGCGAAGGTAGAGAACGAACTAGCAAAGGAGCGGAAAATGAAAAGGGATGTGTGGACGGCTTTTCTGCTGGCCGTTCTGGTTGGCGCTTGTACGGCCTGCGGAAGCGTACAGCAAGGCATAGAACCCGGCGCAACCGCTACGCCGGTTGTCACGCCGGTTGTCACGCCGGTTGTCACGCCCGAACCAATACAGGAACAAGTTACGCCGCCGGCGGTACAGTTGAGCCTAAGGTTGAGAGCGGCGAATATACCCTCTATTATCCGGTTTTTGTAGACGCAAACAAACAGCTTACGTTAAAGCTGCATGGGAAGAAGCTGCCCGGAGACAATCAAACATACGGCATCCGTGAAATAGAAGTCTTTGACGGAGACTCACTCATTCAGAATATCATGATAAAGGATGCGATAATTGCGGAATGGCAGCAGGACGTTTTCGGCGGGTATACGGAAACCTACTCCGAAAACGGGGAGCTGATCCGAGCAGATATGAATTTTGACGGTTCCGAGGATATCGGGCTGATGGGATGGGTCACAGCCGGCGCAAACATTCCGTATTATTATTGGCTGTGGAACGCGGACCAACAGCGCTTTGACTATGCGTTTTGTTTGTCCAACGCAGAGGCGGATGCGCAAACACGTCAGATCATATCCGGGACAAGAAACGGCGCGGACAGCTACTATACGAATTATTACGAATATGGCGCAGACGGAAAGCTGCAAAACGTGAAGCAGGTGATTGAGACCACGGATGAAAGCGGTGCAACCACGGTTGAAACGTATGAGTTGGTGGACGGTACACTTCGAAAAGTAGAGTAATGGTAAGACCATATATCTGCAATCCAAAAGACGGGCTGTCCAGCTTGCTGCTGTAGAGAGTCTGTCTTTTGTTTTGATATACCCGGCTGCATGTCAGTTCAGACCGAAATATTCCCGTACCCTGCCGATATAGTAGAGGGAGCCAAAAGCGCATAGCACACTGTCTTCCCCGCATTGGCGAAGTCCTTCCGCAATGGCGTCATCCAGCCTCTCAAAAGACTGAACCGGCTTTCCATATCGGGTTAGGTGTTCTTTGAGCGCCTTAGCAGGAAGCGCACGCGGGCTTTCCGGCGTAATGGTTAAGAAGCGTTCGGCAAGAGGTGCAATCTCCCGCATCATATCGCCATAATCCTTGTCTGAAAGCACACCCACAAGAAATATGAAGCGTTTTCCCGGGAAATATTGCTGCAATCCCCGCTTTAATGCGGCGACTCCCTGTACGTTGTGCGCGCCGTCCACCAGTACGGGCGGGTTGCTCTGTAAGAGTTCCATGCGTCCCGGCCAGCGCGCAGAAGCAAGACCCTGGCCTATGGCGTCTTCCGTAATGGGAAAACCCTTTTTCATAAGCAGCCGAGCTGCATCAAGGGCGAGTGCAGCGTTTGTCAGCTGATGTTCGCCCAACAGGGTGATGCGAAATTCTCCGAATTGCGCATGAGTAAAGCGCTGCCCCCACAATCCGAATTCTGTCGGCTGAATACCCGACAAATCCACCTTATGCAGCCGCGCACCGCGCGCTGCAGAAAGTTCTTCAAATACAGCCTCCGCTTCCGGCGGCTGCGGGCAAAGCACCACATCACAATTGGGTTTGATGATGCCTGCCTTTTCAAACGCGATTTTTTCGAGCGTATCTCCCAACACATCGGTATGGTCATATCCGAGGCGGGTGATAACGGCAACTTCCGGCACCTCGATGATATTGGTGGAATCGAGCCTGCCGCCCAGGCCGACTTCCAGCACCACAATGTCACAGTTGTTTTGTGCAAAATAGGCAAAGCCAATGGCGGTCACAAGGTCAAATTCCGTGGGGCTGTCCAATCCGTTTGCCGCCATATCCTCGATTGCCGCGCGGATATGGGTTGTGATGCGCGCAATGGCGTCTTCGGAAATTTCAACACCATTTACTTGGATGCGCTCCGTAAAGCGCTGGATATACGGCGAGGTATACAGGCCAACGCGCAGCCCTGCCGCCTGCAATATGGCATAGAGGTACGCACAGACCGAGCCTTTGCCGTTCGTACCCGCTACATGCACAAATTTGAGCCTGTTTTGCGGATTGCCCAAACGCGAAAGCAGCGCGCGAATGCTCGTTAATCCAAGCCGGGAGCCGAAGCGCTGTGTCGCGTGGATCAGCTGCATGGCTTCCTCAAATGTCAATTGTTCCGGTACCATCTGTGTTGTATGATCCTCCATAAGCCTCAGCGCCCGGCTGCGGCGAGTTTTTCAAAAGCCTCCGCTTCTGTGGCTACAAAAAAGATATCGCGTCCCTTGTTGCTCTCATAAATAAAATCTTTGAGAGGCTTGCTGGTGTAATGCGAGTAATCGCCGATGATGGCAAGCTTCATCCGGTAGTTCACGAACTTCTGCAGCACCTCACCCGCAAGACCTGAGCTCAGGCGGAAAAACTCTTCCGTCACTGCGGATTGATAGAGCGCCAGGTGGTCGCAGTCCGTCTCATACCGTACCGTCGCCAGTAGATCCAGCGCCGAAGCGGCGTCCACAATAAGAGGTGTTTCGCTCTCCGCCACGGCGATATTTATGCCATTCTGCGTGTGCGTGCGCAGTTGCATGGTTCGTTCCTCTTTTCTTTTTAATTGCGCAAAAAACAAGTTAAGTTTCCCGTGCGTTATCTCGAATTCTATCAGGAAGGGAAGATTTCCGCAATGGCTCTGGAGACCCTGCATTTCATTGAACATTTTTAGAATGGTTACTATATATTGCGTTCTGTTTGCTTGACGCTCACTATATATGGTGATAAAATAACTATCACCCATCAGATTATGAGGAGGAATGCCGGAATTGGAGCATGGTTCCGGCCCAAAATCAATGATCACTACAATTATCAAACGAGACGGCAGACAAGTTCCCTTTAATCTTGAAAAGATTAGCAACGCCATATGGAAAGCGCTTCAGGCATCCGGTACAGGCGATATGAATCAGGCGCTTGCGCTTGCTATCCGCGTTGCAGAAGAATCGGAAAAAAAGCAATTTAAGAGCTCCTATCCTACTGTCGAAGAG
>JAEXTB010000111.1 GCA_023453725.1 Bacillota bacterium
CCTTGGGTTCATCCACCAGGATGAGGCACAGGTATTTCGGATTATCCGCTGGGGCAAAGCCGATGAAAGAAGCAATGAGGCTGCCCGAGGATACTTTTCCGTCCACATATTTCTGCGCCGTGCCGGTCTTGCCGCCCACGCGGTAGCCGGGGATCTGCGCGTTTCTTCCGCTGCCTTCCGCCACAACGCTTTCAAGTATGGAACGCACGGTGGCGGATGTTTCTTCCGAAATCACCCGGCGCACAACGGTGGGCTGATTTTCCTTGATAATCTCGCCATTCGCCCCAATGACCTGCTTGACAATGTACGGCTGCATCAGTTCCCCGCCGTTGATGGCGGCAGCGACCGCGGACGCAAGCTGCATGGGGGTTACCGCGATGCTCTGGCCAAAACCGATACGCGCGATGTTGTTTTCGCGGATGTATTTTTCATGGATCACAATGCCGCCGCTCTCGCCCGTCAGCCCGCTTTCCGTGGAGGAACCGAAGCCAAACTTGTAGATATAATCGTAAAATGTCTCTTTGCCCATGGCGAGCGCCATCGTCATAAACGAAGGGTTGCAGGAGTTCTGCACGGCCTTCTGCAACGTCTGGTGCCCGTGGCTCTTCTTCCAGCACTTGATGCGCTCGCCGTTTACCTCTTTAAACCCCGGGCAGTCGAACTCGGTGGAAGTGGTAATGGCGCCAGAATCGAGCGCGGAGGAGAGCGTTACGATTTTGAACGTGGAGCCGGGCTCATACGCGTCCGTAACCACGCGGTTTTTGACAAGCGCCTGCAGTGTGGCAAGATCGTCCCGCGGGGGGGCGTTCGGGTCATAATCGGGCTTTGTGGATACGGCGAGAATTTCGCCCGTCTGCACATCCAGCACAATGCCCGGCGCGCCCTTGGCCTTGTTGATGGTGAGAGCTTCCTGCAGCGCTTTTTCCAAAAACGACTGTACGACAGCGTCCGTGGTAAGTACGAGCGAGCAGCCGTTGAGCGGCTCTATATACTCCTGCGTCCCATATGGGAGCGGCTTGTTATCGCGGTCGGTTTCGGTAATAAGCCTGCCGGGTTCGCCCGCAAGGTATTTATTGAAGCTTCTCTCCAAGCCTTCCTGCCCTACGCCGTCTACCGTTGTAAAGCCCAGCGTCTGAGAGAGCATGTTTCCCAAAGGATAATAACGCTTGGTGTCAACGCTGAATGTAACGCCGTTACCAAGCTTTAAAGCGACAAGCTGGTCGATCTTTTCCCGCGCCACCTGCCGTTTGAGGACGATCTGCTGTTTCTTCTCATCGCTTACGCGCGTGAGCGTGGTTTCATAATCGAGCCCGAGTACATTGGTAAGCTCAGTCGCCACGCGGATACGCTCGGTTGTCTTAATCTGCTTGGGGTTGACCTCCACCTGGTAGGCGGTTCCGCTCTGGGCCAGCGTTTGTCCGTCCCTGTCCATAATGCGGCCCCGTTCTGCGGAAAGGCTTGTATCCATGGTCCACTGCAGCAGCGCTTTTTCCTGCAGCTCCGGGCCCCAGATCACCTGTACATAAAAGAGCCTTCCAATCAAAAGCAAGAACAGAAGGCCCACGATCAGGAGCATTCGAAACAATCTTTTTTTGTTGGCGGTATCCGGTGCGCTCATGCGTGCCTCCATGCTTTGTTAAGGCTGCCCGGCGGCGCAACGCACGCGCCTGGCTTTTAAGCGCTATGCTCCCGCCGGTAATTGCGCCCCTTCCAGGGGCGTTTGCGCGCCTTGCCCGGCATTTGCCGTAATGGGGAGCGCGTCCCCCGCACAGACATACTGCTCCGCGGTGGGATATGTCATGCCAAGACGCGCTGCGGCGTCCTGCACATTCTGGATGCTTACCGCGCACTCAAGCTCTACATTCAGCGCGCGTACGCGAAGCTCTGCCGCTTCGATATCGGTCTTAAGCTGATTGACCTCAAGATATTCCCCGGCAATGCGGTTATAGCGGAATACCACAAACAGAGCGGCCGCAGCCACGGTCGCAATGGCGAACAGCATTGCAATCCTGCACCCCGTACTCAGCGCGGGGCGCGGCTGTTTCCTGGGCCTCTGCTGCAGTTTGGGCGAGACGACCGGCTGCTCCACCGGACGCACGGGCGCTGCCGCGGGCGCGTATGCATATGCGTTTGCGCCGCGTGTAGGCGAATAGACCCGTGTAGATGCCGTGTATGCCGTCTGCGTGTGCCTGTTTCCCGCTACTTCCATGGTATTCCCTTTCTTGTGTGTGCATGCCGCCGATTATCGTTTTTCTATTGCGCGCAGCTTAGCGCTGCGAGAACGCGCATTCACTTTCAGTTCTTCTTCACCCGCGATGACGGGCTTTTTGGTTAAGATCCGTACAACCGGTTTCTTGTTGCACGTACAGATTGGCGCTTTGGGGGGGCAGGTGCAGGGATTTTCAAGTGTTTTAAACGCCTGCTTTGCAATCCTGTCCTCAAGAGAGTGGAATGTGATGACGCAGAGCCTTCCGCCGGGATTTAATAGGTCCACCGCGTCGGTCAGCGCTTTTGAAAGCCCTTCAAGTTCCCCATTAACCTCGATTCGGATGGCCTGGAAAGCGCGTCTTGCGGGGTGCTGCCCTTCCCAGCGGTTTTCCGCCGGGGTTGCGGCCTTTACAATTTCCGCAAGAGCTGTGGTAGAGGAAATGGGAGCTTTTTGCCGGTTCCGCACAATTGCGTTTGCGATGCGCATGGCATAACGCTCTTCGCCATATTCCCGCAGTATCGTTGCAAGCCTTTCCGCCGGATAGGTGTTGACCACATCATAAGCAGTGAGGCTCGCGGTTTCGTCCATGCGCATGTCAAGAGGCGCTTCGTTGTGGTAGGAAAACCCGCGCTCAGGCGCATCTAGCTGGTGCGAAGAGACGCCAAGATCCGTTAAAATGCCATCCACCCTGGAGACGCCCTTTTCATGGAGCAATGCCGTCATATCAAAGAAATTGCCGCGCAGCGCATGGAATTGTTCGCCGTAGGGGGCAAGCCTTTTTGTTGCTTCTGCAATCGCTTCGCCGTCCCGGTCGATGCCATAGAGCCTTGAATCCTTGGGAAGTGCTTTGAGCACCGCTTCCGCATGCCCGCCGCCGCCGAGCGTTCCATCCACAAATATGCCGCCGCGCTCCGGGGCAAGCAGGGAAAGAACTTCTTCCACCATGATAGGCGCGTGGTAATTGCTCATATACCCTTCTCCAGCAAACGCTGCAGCGCCGATTGATATTCCGAACTGATGCCGGTATTGTGCTTGTCCCACGCTTCCGGGGACCAAAGTTCGATGCGGGATCCCATGCCGACGAGTATTGCTTCTTTATCAAGTTTCGCGTATTCCCGAAGCGCATTGGGAATGAGGATACGGCCCTGCTTGTCCAGCTCGCACTCGGCCGCGTTTGCAAACATCAATCGACGGAATGCCTGGGCCATCACATCAGATTCCGGCAGATTGGAAAAACGCGTTGCAAATTCCCGCCAGCCCTGCTCAGACATCCCGAACAGGCAGGTAATATTGTCGGTTCCCAATATGCCATGTGTAAGTATGATGGATTCTCCAAGATCTCCCCGCCATTTGGACGGGATAAAGACGCGGCTTTTCGGGTCTATGCCGTGAAGAACAGAACCTATCAACATGCCCGGCCGCCTCCTTTTTACCGTTTCGTATGACACGAGTGCCATCCTCTATAGTATTATCGTAATTATAGCACCACTTCAATACACTTGCCACCATTTTTATGGTTTTTTTATGCCATTTCATGCGTATTTCACACGTTTTCCCCACAATTGCCATTACGCGAAACTTCGCGAAAAAAAAGACGCCCCCGCGCCGTTGTGGCAGGAAGGACGCCGTTTCGTCAAATGATGCGATTGTACGTAAAAATGGGCTCGATTTGTGCCCTGCGCGCTAAGGTCTAATCATGGCCTTTTCAGGGACGCCGCGGCCATATGCGTTCAGGCTGAAAATTCAGCATTCCAGCAGAAGTTTTGGCGCAAATCCGATATGATCCGCAGATACAAGCAGGTAAGTAACGCCGTTTCGCACCCCTTCAAACCCGCTCCGGCAGCTCCTCCCATGCAGATGTCCATAGATGGCAAGGTTGACGTTGGCGCGCTCAAGCGCCTGGGAAAAGCCGGAGGGCGCGCGGTTTTCATTAAAGGGCGGGTAATGCAGCATGGCAATGCGAATTCCCTCTTTGGGCAGGCAGGAAAGCGAAAGCCCAAGCCGCATGACCTCTCGGTCGTATATCTTTTGATCATCAGGCAGAAAGTTGACGCTTCCCGGGCAAGTCCACCCCCGCGTGCCCGCGATATGGATATTCCCGAACGAGATGCAGTCGTTCTGCAGCACATGCATTTTTTCAGGAAGCGCCGCGCGCACCTGCGTAACAGAATTCCACCAGTAATCATGGTTTCCCCGAATCATGACCTTGGTGCCCGGAAGTCCCGCCACAAACGCCATATCGGGAAGCGCGTCCTTCAAATGCATGGCCCAGCTGAAATCCCCAGGCAGCAGCACAAGGTCGTCATCCCCTACATGAGAACGCCATTCCTCGGCAATATGCTGCGCGTGGTTCTCCCAAGCCGGGCCGAAAATATCCATGGGTTTATCCACTGCGCCGGATAAGTGCAAATCCCCGATCACAAACACCTTCATATGCCTTCTTCTCCTTTACAGGTGGGAAAGCGCATCGGGCGCGCTAATCATCCGACCATAGCGGTATCAAAAGTTAAAACTCAATCCTCGTCCTCTTCGTCCTCATCATCGCGGCCAAGAGGCAGGGCATCGTCGTCCTCAGCATCGTCCTCGCCAAATTCCTTATGCATTTCCTGCAGGTCTTCGCTGGGAATGTCGGCCGAGAGCGGGACGTCAATTTCATCCAACTGGTTCATATCCATAGCTATTGGTGTGGGCTGCTCCATCAGGTTTTCCATTTTTTCACGCCTTCTGCGATCACTCAGGCAATAGCCGCAGAATTCCTGCCCGGCCAAAGCGGGATTCTCTCCACATTCAATGCAGATGTTCTGCAGATCTTCGTTATCGTCCGATTCGCCCTTGATTTGGCGGCGGCAAACGGCACAATACTTTTCGTCGTCACGAATATAGTTCAATTCGCATCTAGGGCATTTGTGCAGGCCCATGCTTACAATCCTCCAATTCCGGTTTACCGTTTGGCCGCAATAGAGATGCGCGGTTATCTCACCGCGCAAAGTACTGCGTCAAACACTATCCTATTATGCGAAAGGCGACCCGCTGTGTCAAGCGCTTCCCCACCCGAAAGTAAAATATTTATGATATATATGCTCCTTCTGCATCCGCAAGTACCTGTCCCATTCGAAAAAGCAGCGCATCCCTCCCGGAAGCGTCCTCCGACGAATAAGGAATGGCGGCAGGCGGCGCCCCTAAAAGCTTGGCCGCAGCGTTTGCAGCCTGCTGCCTTTTTGAGCGGGCAAGCTTATCCGCCTTTGTGGCCACAAGCGTAAACGGTACGCCATAATAGAGCATCCATTGAAACATCTGCCTGTCTTCCGCCGTGGGCGCATGGCGGATATCCAGCAGCAAAAACAAATGCGTTACCCGACCGGAGGAAAGATATCCTTCCATCAGCGCACCCCACGCCTCTTTTTGCTCTTTGGGCGCTTTTGCAAACCCGTAACCCGGAAGATCCACTAGGTAAAACGCGCGGTTGACCAAAAAGAAATTGATCAATCTTGTCTTACCCGGGCTTTGGGAAGTTTTTGCAAGCTTATAGTTGTTGCACAGCGAATTAATGAGCGAGGATTTCCCCACATTGGATTTGCCCACAATGGCGATCTCCGCTACGCGCTTTTCGGGATACCCTTTCTCCCCTGCAACGCTTGTGACAAATTCCGCCTGTTTGATGAGAAATTGCTCTTCGCTCATGCCTGCACCCCCGCTTGATTGTTCCATTCCGCAGCGGCCTGATAAAACGGCTCCTCCCGCTCTGCGGCAGTTGTATTTGGGGAAATGGAAAGCGCCTCCCGAAACACGGCGTCCAGCGTTTCCACAAACACAAATTCCAGCTCTTTACGTGCGCTCTCCGGGACATCCTCAATATCTTTGCGGTTCCCCTTGGGCAGCAGTATGCGCGTAATGCCCGCCCGCAATGCAGCAAGCGACTTTTCCCGCACGCCGCCAATCGGCAGAACACGCCCGCGCAGCGTAATTTCTCCGGTCATGGCAATATCCGCGCGCGCCGGCGTCCTGGTCAGCGCGCTTAATATTGCCGTAGCCATTGTAACGCCCGCGCTCGGCCCATCCTTGGGCACCGCGCCCTGAGGCACATGCAGGTGTACGTCAAGCTTTAAGAGACGCTCGGGATCAAGCCCCCACTCCTGCGCGTGAGCGCGCACATACGTCATCGCGGCTCGGCCCGATTCCTGCATCACTTCACCGAGCTGCCCGGTCAATTGTACCGCACCCGCACCCGGGGTTACGGCAGCTTCAATATTGAGCGTTTCTCCGCCCACCGGCGTCCAGGCGAGGCCTGTTACAACACCGATTTCGTTCTGCTCCCTTATTTCGTCATCGCGGTAGCGCGGGCGGCCAAGGAACTCCTGAAGCTTTTCCGCGCTGATGTTGACGCGTTTTTGCCCGTTTGCGATCTGGCAGGCGGCCTTGCGGCATACGGCAGCCAAGACCCGTTCCAACTCGCGCACGCCCGCTTCCCGCGTATAGCCGCTGATGATGGCGGCAATTTGCCCGTCCGTAATTCGCAAATTTGATTTTTTCATGCCATGCGCTTCCAATTGGCGGGGCAGCAAATGCCGCTTTGCAATCTCCAGCTTCTCTTCCGTCAAATAGCTTTCCACATGGAGTACTTCCATACGGTCCAGCAGCGGTTTGGGAATGCTGTGTTCGTCATTGGCGGTGGTTAACAGCATTGCCTTAGAAAGATCATAAGGCAACTCCAAAAAGTGATCCCGGAACGCAAAATTCTGGGCACCGTCGAGCACCTCGAGCATCGCGGAAGCGGGGTCTCCCCTGTAATCGGATGCAAGCTTGTCAATTTCGTCAAACAGCAGCACAGGGTTTACGG
>JAEXTB010000144.1 GCA_023453725.1 Bacillota bacterium
GGCAGGGCCTCCGCGAATCATATCATCTAAAGAAGAGTGTTACTGCTTCTTCAGCCCATCCTGCCGGTTCTTTTCAAAGAGCAGCACGGCTGCAGCGACAGAAGCGTTCAACGAGTCCATGGGTCCGCGCATGGGGATGGAAACCAGATGATCGCAGTTTTCGCGCACAAGGCGGGAAATGCCTTCCCCTTCGTTGCCGATGACGATGGCGAGCGGGCCCGACAGATCCACATTTCCCATGGGTTCGCCGGAAGTATCCGCACCGGCAATCCATACGCCCGCCTCTTTTAGTTGGGTGATCGCCACAGTCAGATTGACAACTTTTGCAACCTTGATATATTCTACCGCACCGGCGCTGGCCTTGGCGACCGCGGCGGTCACAGAGGCGGAGCGGCGTTTGGGCAGCACCACGCCGTGTACGCCCGCACAGGCGGCGCTTCTTAGCATGGAGCCAAGGTTGTGCGGATCATTGATTTCATCGAGCAGCAGCAAAAACGGCTGTTCGTTGCGCTCTTTTGCGACCGCCAGGATATCTTCCAAAGTCGAATATTCAATATCCGGCACCAAAGCGAGTATCCCCTGGTGGTTGCCAGGCTTGCCGCCGTGCCCAAAGGGCAGGCAGAGTTCGTCGAGCCGCTTGCGGTCGGTCGTACGCACCACAAGATTGCGTTCATGCGCCATACCGAGGATTTCCTTGAGGGAACCATCCTGCTCTTCCACAACAAGAATGCGGTCGATACTGCGCCCGCTCTTGATGGCCTCGCGGACCGCGTTGCGCCCCATAATGAAGTAGGGCAGCGTCTGCTCCTCTTCCTGCGGCTGGAACTTGGTTTCGTATACCTCCTGCGCCTCGGGCGCTACATAACGCGGGCGGTTTTCATACGTGCGCTTCACATGCGACTTTTCGGCAGGGGTAACCACAGTTTCTTCTGCAGGGCGCTCGTCAAGCTGCTTTTCAGCATACGGCTTTCTATCGCCATACGGCTTATCGCCATATGGTTTCTTGTTATACGGCCTGTCGCCAGCAGCACGCTCGCCGTAAGGTTTTTTATCGCCATACGGCCTGTCCCCTGCCGGGCGGTCGCCATAGGGCTTCCTCTCCCCATAGGGCTTGTCGCCGTACGGCTTCTTGTACGGCCTGTCGCCAGCAGGACGATCCCCGTACGGCTTTTTATCGCCATACGGCCTGTCCCCTGCCGGACGGTCGCCGTAAGGTTTCTTTTCCCCGTAGGGTTTATCGCCGTAAGGCTTGTACGGCCTGTCGCCAGCAGGACGATCCCCGTATGGCTTTTTATCGCCATACGGCCTATCCCCTGCCGGACGGTCGCCGTAGGGTTTCTTTTCACCGTAGGGTTTGTCGCCGTACGGCTTCTTGTACGGCCTGTCGCCAGCTGGACGCTCACCGTACGGCTTTTTATCGCCATACGGCCTGTCCCCTGCCGGACGGTCGCCATACGGTTTCCGTTCGCCATAAGGCTTGTCCCCGTAGGGCTTCTTGTATGGTCTGTCGCCAGCAGGACGATCCCCGTACGGCTTTTTATCGCCGTAAGGCCTATCCCCTGCCGGACGATCGCCGTAGGGTTTCCGCTCGCCATAAGGCTTGTCACCGTAAGGCTTCTTGTACGGCCTGTCGCCGGAAGGGCGATCCCCGTAGGGCTTCTTTTCGCCGTAAGGCCTGTCCCCTGCCGGACGGTCGCCGTAGGGTTTCTTTTCGCCATACGGCCTGTCCCCTGCCGGGCGGTCGCCGTACGGCTTTCTTTCTCCATAAGGCTTGTCGCCGTAAGGCTTTTTGCCATAGGGCTTGTCGCCTGCTATTTTTCGGCCTTCCGGGCGGGCATCCCGGCCACCGCCAGAAGGTCTTGGTTTGCCGGGGCGGTCATTGCGGCCGTTAAAATTGGGCATAGTATTCGTTCCTTTCTATTCTGCCAACGTGGGTATGATTGCGAGAATCCGCATGGTGCTTGTGCCATTGTTTCTGAGTTCATGGGTTTCCCCGGAGCGGCACAGGTGTGCGTCGCCCGGAAAAAGGGTGGTGTAAACGCCGTTGTCCAGCACCGTGGCTTCCCCTTCGAGCACGTAATAAACTTCCGCTTCCGCCTCGTGCGGATGTTGCCCAATGGAGCATCCGGGCTCCAACGTTACCACGGAAAGCAGGCGCAGATGCGGAATGTGCTCCAAAAACAGCGGCATTATGGCGACAGAACCGTCTCCGCCCCGCATGTTGACCTTCACTTCCGGCTGCATGTCTTTTTGATATCGTATCACAAGTATTCCCCCTTTGGTTGTGACTTTTATTTGAACGCTGCACTCCCTGCCGCGTCAAGTTCCTGCGGGGCGCGAAAAGGAATACCCGATTTCATACAAATAGCGTTCCCAAAAATTGAAGCGGGCCGCAACCTCATTCGTTCCCGCTTTCCTGCTCTTCCTTTACAAGCGCGTGATGCATCAATTCACGGATGCGTCCATCCTCACCTTTGAGATAGAGATATCCGAATAGCGCCTCAAGCCCCGTTGCCGCCCGGTATTCTCCAATCGATGCGCTGCGGGGTATGGTGCCGATGTGCGCGTTGCGTCCCCGGCGGTATACGGAAGTCTCCTGCTCGCTTAAAAGCGGCAGCAGCCGAACACTAACCTCGGCCTGCGCGCTTGCGCGCACTTTCTTTGACGCCTGCATATGGAGGTTGTGCACAGTCGCGTCGCTTTGATGCAGCAGCAGCGTACGTACATAAAGATCGTATACCGTATCTCCAATGTACGCGAGCGTCAGCGGAGACATCTGCATGGCGTCGCGCGCCGCCACTTCCGGCAAAAGCGTCCGGATATCGTCACAAACACTCATACACGCCCCGCAAAACGTTCGAGCATCATGCGGTTGCAGGGCACATCCACGCCATGCTTCTCCGCCATGCGGCAAACCTCACCGGCAAACAGAGTAAGCTCCGTCGGCTTACCAGGTTCGTTTAAATCCCGCGCAAACGACGACGTCGCTTCATACGGCAGTTTCTGCACCGCATTTAAATGCTGCTCTCTTAGGTTCTTGGGCAGATCTATGCCTTCTTTTTGTGCAACAAGCAGCACCTCGTCCAATAGCCCCACAAGGAAGTTCCACATCTCTTTATTATCCCGAACCTCGCCGATGCAAACATTATAATACGCCGAGGCCTGACCATTGGAACAAATAAAAGACCATTTGATCCATGTCTCCCGCACGATATCGTCCGGCAGCTCTGTGTGAACGCCGCTTTCATTGAGCATGCGGCACAGCATATGGACGGATTCTGGCGCTTGCTGCGCGGGAATACCGGGTACGCCAAACAGCAGCCGTATGATGGGTCCTGTCTTTTCAATAACGCCGGGCGCAATGATACGGCTGAACACGTAAATACAGCCATCGAGCGCGATGCCGGATTTCGCGTATTGCCGGATGCGCGCATGCGTGTTGACGCCGTTGAGCACCGGAACAAGGAGTGTATGCGGCCCCACGCAGGGTGCAACCTGCCGGATGGCTTCCTCAAGCCCATATCCCTTGGTGCACAGTAAGATCGCGTCCTGTACGCCCGCCTCCATAGGGTTGTCCGTACAAAGAGCCGGAAAAACGGTGGAGCTTGTCCCTTCGTCCACCAAAGTCAATCCGTTCTCGCGGATGGCCGCAAGCTGCGCGCCGCGCGCAACAAGTGTAATGTCATAGTTGGCGCAGAGCTTGCCCGCCAGGTATCCTCCAATGCCGCCCGCGCCCACAATCATGATTTTATACTGCATGTTCTCCTCCGGCTTTCCTGTGTGCGCCAAATGTGCACAACTCGCCTGATGATATTATACGCGAAAACCGGCCACCGAGCAATATAACCGAACCGCGGCGAAAAAATCGCGTTTTTCATACAAAATCAAACAAAAACGTTATATATATTTAACACATGCTATTATTAACCAATACATACTGCATATGGTATACTGTTTGTAAGCGGTTATTCCGCCGTTGCTTCTATGTGTAACCTGCCAGTCCTCAAAAATCTGAAAGGGGTTAAGCCGATGATGAAAGGAAAACGAATTCTATCCCTTGTGTTGACTATGGTTTTTGTATTTGCGCTGTTTGCTCCCACGCAATTCGCCTCCGCTGCCGGTACCGATACTGCCGCAGCCGCCCCCACAAGTTCGGATATCGTCATCCTCTATACCAATGATGTGCACTGCTCTGTAGATTCGGGCATAGGCTATGCCGGTGTTGCAGCCTATAAAGCTGACATGCTCAAAACCAACAAATATGTCACGCTGGTGGATAACGGCGATGCCATCCAGGGAGGAACTTTGGGCACGCTCTCCAACGGCTCGTATATTGTCGACATCATGAACAAGGTCGGCTACGACATCGCCGTTCCCGGCAACCATGAGTTTGATTATGGCATGAACCGCTTTTTAAGCCTTGCCAAGAAGCTCAAGTCCGGCTATATTTCCAGCAACTTTATGGACCTTAAGACCGGCAAGCCGGTGTTTGAGGGCTATAAGATGGTTTCCTACGGCGACGTTAAGGTTGCCTATGTGGGCATTTCCACGCCCGAATCGATCTCCAAATCCACCCCAACCTATTTCCAGGACACGAAGGGCAACTACATCTATGGCTTCTGTGCGGATGACAGCGGGAAAGAGCTTTACAAAGCCGTTCAAGCGTCCATTGACGCAGCTAAGGCCGCAGGCGCCACGTATGTTGTAGCCGTAGGCCACTGCGGCATCGATGGGCAGAGCGCGCCCTGGCGCTCTACGGACATCATTGCAAATGTCTCCGGTCTTACCGCCTTTATCGATGGGCATTCCCACAGCGTCCTCCCTCAACTGAAAATCAGGGATAAGCATAACAAAATGGTGGTGCTGACCTCCTCGGGGACCAAGCTTTCCGCCATTGGCAAAGTTGTAATCAAGTCTAACGGAACGGTAACGAGCGTGCTTGTAAAGGATTATAAGGACAAGGATGCAGACGTCGCCGCCTACGTGAACGGCATCAAGGCAAAGAACGATGCGATTCTTAAGAAGGTAGTCGCCAAGTCCAATGTATTGCTGACCACCGCCGATGCAAACGGCAAGCGCGCCGTGCGCAAGGCGGAAACCAACCTCGGGGATCTTGCCGCCGATGCATACCGCATCGTTGGCAAGGCCGATATCGGCTGGGTCAACGGCGGCGGCCTGCGTGCGGATATCAAGGCAGGCAGCATAACCTACGGCGATATCATCAATGTTTTCCCGTTCAACAACGCCCTGTGCGTGGTGGAAGCCACCGGAGCGGAAATCCTTGACGCGCTTGAAATGTCAGCCCGCGTCTGCCCGGAGGAAAACGGCGGATTCCTGCATGTCTCCGGCCTCAAATTCACCATTGACACTTCCGTGCGCTCCTCCGTGGTTGTAGACTCGAACAAGATGTTTGTGAGTGTCGGTGCCACCCGCCGCGTGAAGGACGTCCAGGTTCTGAACAAATCCGGCGCGTATGAACCCATTGACGCCACGAAAATCTACACGCTGGCCTCGCACAACTACATGCTCAAGTCCGGCGGTGACGGCATCAACATGTTCATGGACAACAAATTTATCAAGGATTCCGTGATGCTGGATAACCAGCTGCTTATCACCTATATTACCAAGGACCTGAAGGGGTCCATCCCCTCGTCTTACGCCAAATCCCAGGGCCGGATCACCATTGTAAGCGGAGCCTCACAGGCTGAAAAGGCCGCATAGACCCGGGATACCCCTCTTGTTAAAATATCAAAAAGCTCCGGCCTTGGCACGGAGCTTTTAATTACCAGGTAAATTTTTTCGGCTTACGACTCAAAGGGCACGCTGCACCGATTTTGATTCTTTGTTCAACGGCCTGCGCCGCGCAGCCGAACTGTTACGCCTCCCGCCTGAATCCGCGCCAGTAGACCTGCATCCCTTCCCGGAGGGCAACGTATTGCGCGTAGATGGCATCCAGCGCCTCAGCATCCCGCTGGCTTGGCTGGAATATCGTTTCTTCGGCTGTGGCAGGCTTCAATCCGGAAGCGTAGCCTAGCGAATAGCGCACAGCCGCCGCGATGCCGCTGATGCCGAGCTGCTTTTGCGCAGGGCGCCGCACGGCCACCCCGATGGCGCTTGCCATCAGCGAGCACAGCAGGTCGCTGTTCGCCCCACCCCCCGCGGCGAATGCCCGGGTATATACCGTCGGGATTTCCCTGTAACAGTCCTTTAGTGACAGGATAAGCCCCTCATAGGCCGCGCGCATAAGTTCTATCCGGGTATGCCCGGCGGTCAGTCCAAAAAAGCCGCCGCAAGCAAAGGCGTCCTTAAACGGGGCGCGCTCCCCGTTCAGGTACGGGTGGCAAATGAGCCCGTTTCCACCCAGCGGAACCATGGAAATGCGGCGCTCCAGCTCGTCAAACTCCAGCCCGGGGGCAAACACTTCTTTTGCCCAATCGATGAGGGCGCTGCCGCAGTTGGTGGACATCATGCGTAAATAACTGCCTGGAACTACGCCGCAAAGCGTACTGCCGCAAGGGTTTGTATGGCTTACCTGCGCCTCTTCAAGCACCGCGATGTTGCATAACGAGGTGCCAAATATCGAACAGGCGTCCCCTTTTCGATACGCCCCCGCGCCAAAAGCGGTGGCGGCGGCGTCGAGCGCGCCTGCAATCACCGGCGTGCCGCGCCGCAACCCGGTGGACAGGGCGGCTTCCTTGGTCACATTC
>JAEXTB010000194.1 GCA_023453725.1 Bacillota bacterium
GAAACGCCCGCAGCCGAAGCGCCCGCAACCGAGGCACCCGCAGCCGAAGCCACCGAAGCCCCCGCTGCCGCGGAAGGCGACAAGGAAGTCAAGAAAATCGGCTATAGCATCATGAACATCGACAACCCCTACTTCATCTCCGTGAAAAAGGGCGTGGAAGACCGCTGCAAGGAACTGGGCATTGAAGTCATCGTGAGCGACGCCGGTTATGACGCCGCCACCCAGTACAGCCACTTTGAAAACTTCATTTCCATGGGCGTAGACGGCATCATCGCCGATCCCATCGATCAGAAGAGCCTGACCGATATCGTGGAGCAGGCCAAAGCCGCAGGCATCCCCGTTGTCGGCGAAGCGCAGCCCATTGACAACGCCAGCGCAAACTGCATCGTCAACGAATATGACTACGGTTATCTCAACGGCACCCAGGCTGCAAAGTGGATCAATGAGAAGCTCGGCGGCAAGGGCAAAGTCGTCATCATCAGCCAGGACAACGTAGAAGCGGTTATCCAGCGCGGCAACGGCCTGCAGGACGCGATCCTCAAGCTCGCTCCTGAGTCTGAGATCGTCGCACGTCAGGCTGGCGATACCCCGGAAATGGGTATGAAGATCGCGGAATCCGTTCTGCAGTCCCGTCCGGATGTCAATGTCATTGTTGGCGTTAACGACTCCGGCGCTCTGGGCGCATACGAAGCCGTAAAGAACATGGGCATCGATACCACCAACTTCCTCGTTGGCGGCGCGGACTTTACCGCGGAAGCACAGGCCAAGATCAAGGAAGAAGGCAGCTTCTACCGTTACACCATCGACATCCAGCCGTATGAAACCGGCAAGAAGTGCGTAGACCTGATCCTTGAAGTGCTCAAGAATGGTCCTAAGACCGAGCCCGACTACTTCACCATGGAAGCCAAGTGGCAGGGCGAGTTCTAATCGCACAACGATACACCCGTTATCATCCGTGCTGCCGGGTGAACCCCGGCGGCACGGATGCCATGTAAAGACATGGGGACATCATACTCTGGCGGTTGCAGCCTCCGCGGAGCAGGATGTATGATGATGGCGAACAGGCAAATCCGAAGCAGGAGTACCGCTATGAATGACGTCATATTGAGGTTTCAGCACATTTTTAAAAGCTTTCCGGGCGTTAACGCACTTGAGGATGTTTCCATGGAGTTTCGCGCAGGCGAGGTCCATGCCATCATCGGCGAAAACGGCGCGGGAAAATCAACGCTCATTAAAATTTTGACCGGAGCGCACATGCCCACCAAGGGCATTATCGAGCTTTTTGGCAAAGAGTACAATGGCCTTACGCCCATCCAGGCAATGGAGCTTGGCGTAAGCGCGGTATACCAGGAATTCAATCTTGTGCCCTTTTTGACTGTATCCGAAAACATATTCTTCGGCAGGGAAAAGAACAAGGGCATTTTTCTTGATAAGAAGGCGATGTACGAAGAAACGGCGCGTTATGCGCGTGAAATGGGGATGAGTATCGACCCCAACGCGCAGGTGCGCAGGCTGGGGGTAGCATACCAGCAGATCGTTGAAATATTAAAGGCCATGTCCCAGGATGCAAAGATACTGATCATGGATGAACCGAGCGCGCCGCTCACCAACAACGAGACAGCCGTCATGTTTGAGATGATTAAAAAGCTCAAGCAAAAGGGCGTAACCATACTCTATATCTCGCACAGGCTGGAAGAGATATTTGAAATCTGCGACCGCGTCACCATTATGCGGGACGGCAAGCATATCCGCACCACGGAAATTGAAAACATCACGCGTCAGCGTATGATCGCGGACATGGTTGGCCGGGAACTCGGCGAAAGCTTCCCCGGAGGCGCCGGTAGTGCGGATGAAATTGTTTTAAAGGCGGAGCATTTAAGCACCCATGCCGTCAAGGATGTATCCTTCGAACTCAAAAAAGGTGAAATTCTTGGGCTAGGCGGCCTTGTGGGTGCGGGGCGTACGGAGCTTGCGCGGGCGATATTCGGCGCCGACCCCATATTGTCCGGCACCGTCACGCTCAACGGGAAGGTATTAAAGCTAAAATCTCCGCGGGACGCCATCGCCAACAAAATCGGCCTTGTTCCCGAGGACCGCAAAGGGCAGGGGTTGATCTTAGAAATGAGCGTGGGAGAAAACATCACCCACAGTATTCTGGACCGGCTCTCTACCGTAGGCCTTTTGAACGCGATGCGGGAAAAGCAGATCTGGGAAAAGATGAAGAAAGAACTCATCATCAAGACGCCCACATTCAAGCAGCTGGTCAAGAACCTCTCCGGCGGCAACCAGCAGAAGGTCGTCATCGCAAAGTGGCTTGCGGTCAACTGCCAGGTGCTGATATTGGATGAACCGACACGCGGCATTGACGTAGGCGCAAAGCAGGAAATCTATGCGCTGATGCAGCAGCTTACACGTGAAGGCGTCAGCATTATCATGATCTCGTCCGAAATGCCGGAATTGATCGGCATGTCCGACCGGATATTGATCATGAGCGGTGGCAGCGTCAAAGGGGAACTCCACAGGGATGAGTTCTCTCAGGAAAAGATTCTCGATATCGCTTCCAACTAATTCTTCAGTAGAGGTACAGCAATGGAAAACAAGAAATTCAACCTGAAAAACTTCCTTGCGCAGTATGCGATTGTTCTCGTGCTTATTGCGCTGGTTGTGTTCTTTTCCCTGCGCGCGCCGCAGTTTTTAAAATCTACCAACATATTCAATATCCTAAGACAAGTGGCCATCAACGGGATTATCGCCGTGGGGATGACCATGGTGCTTTTGACCGGCGGCATCGATCTTTCGGTGGGTTCCATTGTGGGCCTTTCCTGCGCGCTGACGGCAAACCTGCTTTTAAGTAACGTCCCCCCGGTGTTCGCAGTGCTCATCACGTTGGCTGTGGGCGTGTTGGTGGGGCTCATCAACGGCTTCTTTATTAACGCGTTCAACATCCCGCCGCTCATTACCACGCTCGCCATGCAAACCGCAATCCGCGGCGTCGCCTACATTATCACGGGCGGTCTCCCGGTGTTCGGGTTTGATCAGGCGATTACCGTTATCGGCAAAGGGTACTTAGGGCCCATCCCCATCCCGGTAATTATCATGGCCATAGTCTTCGTCATCGGCATCATATTCTTGGAAAAGACGCGCTACGGCCGTTACATTTACGGCGTAGGTGGCAATGAAGAAGCGTCCCGCCTCTCCGGCGTCAACGTCAAAAACATCAAGTATATGGTATACGCCATCTGCGGTATGCTTGCGGCGCTTGCGGGTATCGTACTGCTGGCGCGTGTCAACAGTGGGCAGCCGAAGGCGGGTGAAAAATACGAGATGGACGCAATTACATCCGCGGTCTTAGGCGGTGTCAGCATCGCAGGCGGCGAAGGCAAACTGGGCTTTGTGGTCATCGGCGTGCTGCTGATGGGCGTACTGAGCAACGGCATGATCCAATTGAACGTGCAGGAATATGTACAGTGGGTGGTGCAGGGCGGCACGCTTGTATTGGCGGTCGGCTTTGACCGGTTCCTGCGCACGAGGAAAAAGGCTTAAGCGCTTTCATTAAGAAAACCACAATCAAAGCATGCGGCTTACCGGCATACGAAGCTGCCGGCGGGCCGCTTTTTCTAAAAAAGGTGGATGAACAATGGCTGTAATTGGTGTTGATATTGGTTCAACCGGCGCTAAGGCGACGATTGTAAGCGAAAACGGCGCGATTCTGGCGCAGGCATATCGGGAGTACGTTAAGAATAAGGCGGAAGCCGCCCCGTGGCAGGAGATAGACTCAAACGAAGTATGGCGCTGCACGGTGGAGGTCATTTCCGCCTGCACCGCACAGCACAAGGGCGAACCCGTGGCGGCGTTGAGCGTTTCCTCATTCGGGGAAGCGGTAACGCTGGTGGATAAAGAGCTTCACGTATTAAACGATGGCATCCTGTATACCGACCCGCGCGGGGATGAGGAAACAGCACTGCTTTTAGCGGGCATGGATGCGGATGCGTACATGCGGACCGCGGGCGTTTGCCCCAGTAAAATGTATTCGCTGCCCAAGTTGATGTGGCTCAAACGGCACAAGCTGGAAGCATATAAAAATGCGCATGCGTTTTTGCCCTTTGACGGGTTTGCGTTAGCAAAGCTCGGGGCAAAGCTGCACACCAGCTATTCGCTTGCGGCGCGCACCATGGCGTTTGATGTAGTGAATAAGCAATGGTCCTCTAAAATACTGGATGTTGCCGGAATTGACATAAGCAAATGCCCTGAAGCTGTGCCTTCCGGCACGGTGGTGGGCGAGCTTTCGCGGGAGGCCGCGCGGTTAACGGGCCTGCCGCAGGGAACGTTGCTTGTCAGCGGCGGGCACGATCAGCCCTGCGCTTCTCTGGGTGCGGGCGCAATTTACTCAGGCTTGGCGACAGACGGTTTGGGCTCGGTGGAGTCTATTAACCCCACGTTTGAGGAACCCAGATTGAATGCCCAGATGGCTGCAGGGTCGTTTGCCTGCGTGCCGCATGTACTTAAGGATAAGTACATCACGTATGCGTTCACATTTACGGCAGGGCGGCTCTTCAAATGGTACCGGGATACGCTGGGCTCTGAAGAATGTGCCCGTGCGAAAACATTGAACCGCAACGTCTATGAACTGTTGATTGAGGAAATGAGCCCGGAAGTAAACGATCTGTTTGTGCTGCCCTATTTTGCCGGTGCGGCTACCCCTTATATGGATTATGAAAGCAAGGGCGCGCTTGTGGGCATAACGCTGGATACCACAAAAGCGGACATCGTGCGTGCATTGCTTGAAGGCATCACGTTTGAAAGCATGGTCAATGTGGAGCATCTCGAGCGGGCGGGCGTCTCCATCCGCGAACTGGTAGCGACAGGGGGGCTTGCAAGCTCGCGCATGTTTTTGCAGATGAAGGCGGATATGATGGGGCGCCCCATACACACCATTGCAAGCGATCAGGCGGGTACCATGGGCGTCGCCATATTGGCGGGTGTGGCCGCGGGCACGTACGCTTCCATAGAAGAGGCGGTCACTCTTGTCGTGAAAAAGGGAACGCAATATGAACCCAACATGGAGCAGCATAAACGGTATCTGGAAAAGTTCGAGAAATATAAGCGGATTTATCCCGCAACCAAACAAATTTTTGAATAGAAAAGAGGAGGAGTGACCATGAACCCCAAAAGCATTGTAGCGCAGGCGCTTACCAATCAGGTGGCTGTTCCGGCGTTCAACGTACCCAACTTAAACATGGTGGAGCCCATTATCCGCGCGGTTGCGGATGAAAACTCGGTCGCCATGATACAGGTCGCACGTTTGGAGTGGGAGAAGATGGACGCTGTCAGACTGGAGGCGGTGGCGGAAGCGTACGCAAAGCATGCAAATACCAACCACGTTATGCTGCACCTTGACCATGTTCCGGTCATTGATGAGGATATGCAGCGCGTCGATTTTACTTCCATCATTCGCCGGGCAATTGCGGCGGGGTATCAATCCGTCATGGTGGATGGTTCCAGATTGCCGCTTTTAGAGAATATCATAGCGACTGCGGAAGCCGTGGCGCTTGCCCATGCGCATCAGGTGCCCTGCGAGGCGGAAATCGGCGCCGTCATGGGGCATGAAGGCGGGGAAATGCCGCCCTATGAAGAAATATTCTCCAAGAAAATGGGCTTTACCAAGGAAGAGGAACTGACCCGCTTTGTCAGGGAAAGCGGGTGCGATTGGGTGTCCGTTGCGGTCGGCAATTTCCATGGGGCAATTGCGGAAAGCAACCGCTTTGCAAAAAAGCCGGAAGCAAAGCTGGATGTTGCGCATATCGCAACGCTGCAGCGTGCCTGCAATATACCCTTGGTGCTGCATGGCGGTTCGGGCATTAAAAAAGAATACATTCTCCAAGGCATCCGCAGCGGCATTGCAAAAATCAACGTCGGATCGGATCTGCGCAGAGCCTATCAAGTGGCGTTTGAAAACGCAAATAGCGTCATCAAAGCGCAGGATGCACTCTATGACGCCACAAGAAGTTACCTGCGGAATGAATTGGAGCTTTCCAACACGCGCGATCTGTTAAAGTAAATTCCCCAATCTGTGAACATCGCCCCATCCATGCAGCCGTGGATGGGGCGATGCTTTTGATTGGCATACCTTGACCTTGCTATAATAAACCTAATCCAGTAAGATGATGCAAAAGTACAAGAGGATAAATAAACATAAACACAAAGCAGTTCTGTGCAATATTCGTATGATGGAGAGATGGTATGCGGTTGGTCGAATGCGCACCCGATTCTCCGGATGCCATAGAATTGATGGCGGAGCTATCCGGCTGCCTAAAAAGGATCACGGGGGGCAGCGGCGCAAATTCGTTTGACCCGAAGGATGTCATGGGAGGACGCGCCGTGTTCCTCATCGCGTATGACGAAACGGGAGATGCGCTTGGCTGTGGTGCGATACGCCCCATGGGAGATGGCATTGCGGAATTAAAGCGTATGTATGCGCGCCGTCCCGGCGTGGGTACCGCCGTGCTGCGGGAGTTAGAGCAGAGGGCAAAAGCGTTTGGATATACTGCCATACTGCTGGAGACAAGGCTCGTTAACCTAAAGGCCGTGTCGTTCTATGAAAAAAGGGGATACAAGCGTATCCCCAATTATGGAAAATATGTTGGCCGTTCCGAGGCCGTCTGTTTTGAAAAACGGCTTGATCAGGATGGTTAGCCGCAATAACCGTTCTGTATTATAGCTGTCCTCCGGTAGCAAGCAACTCCACAAACTGCTTTGCTACCCTCGGCGAACGCCCGCCGCGGGAAAGCGCATAGCGTTCCGCCTGCAGCAACAATTCGTCCGTTGCATCCATACCGTGTTGCCTGAGCAGTTCATCTACAATTGCAAGAAAACCTTCTTTGTCGGGCTTGCCAAAATATACCCTCAGGCCAAAGCGCTCAGAAAGGGAGGTTTGCTCTTCAATCGTTTCATTGCGGTGGATGTCGCCGCCCTCGCGGTCGGAGAACCGCTCGTTGACGATATGCCGCCGGTTGCTGGTGGCGTATATGGCTACGTTTTTTGTACGTGCCGTGGCGGACCCTTCTAATATTGCCTTTAAGGCGCTGCTTTCCTCGTTGCAGTCCGTAAAGGAAAGGTCGTCCAGATACAAGAGAAAGCGCAACGGATTGTCCCTGAGTTTTTCCAATATAGAAGGGATCAACAGCAGCTGATGTTTTTTGATTTCAATCAGCCGTAGCCCTTCCTTTCCATATTCATTCACAAGCGCTTTTACCGTGGAGGATTTGCCCGTGCCCGCATCCCCATATAACAGCGTGTTGGCGGCGGGTTTTCCGTTTAAAAGCGCCAGGGTATTCGCCTCAACAAGGGCGCGTTCGCGTTCGTACCCTTTGAGATCATGAAGGCGGACCGGGTCCGGAGTCTGCACTGGAACGATTGCCTCATTATCTATATGGAACATGGTATGTGCTGCATAGATACCGTACCCGGCCTTGTGCAGTTGCGCCATGCGCGCTTCGTACGCTGCCACAAAATCCATGGGGCGGGTGATCCACTCCGGCAGGTAACCGCCGTAGTTCAGCTCTTTTTTTACCGTCCGGGCATCCAGCCTTGAAAGTTCCTCCAATATGGCAAGCTCGGATGAAAGACATTCACTCAATACGGCGGATACAGGCGCGTGGGCGGCGCGTTTATAGACATACGGGTTTTCACTTGCGGCAACGCGCCCCCACACATAAGCCGTCCAATCCTCGGTCTTATCAAAAAGCTTTGCGGCAAAGTCTGCGTATGCGTCTACCCGCTCCACCTCGGCTTTTTGCGCAGAAATCAAAAGATCCATAAGGGAAACAAAGACCCCGTCCGCAAGCAAACCTCTGAACAGGACAAGAGAGCGGAGCTTTACATGGAGGGCCATCAAATTGTTCAAAACGGAATCCTCACTCAATTGTGATTTGGGCCGTCCCCAACGTTATCCCTATCTTACGCCAAAGTCTCGGCGCGGGCAAGCGGTGGAAACGTTGCCTTTATGACGAGGAGGATGACGATGCTGCTGCGGCAGCGCCCGCCGATGCGGCGATTGCAACCTGCTGTGCGACGAGCATGCCCGTCATTCCGCCGAGGAGGGCGGTGTTGAGCGGCTGTCTGCTGCTTGGGTGGGCGGATATGGCCAATGATGCGCTTAGCAACAACAGCTCCTGTTTGGAAACAAAGAATCCGCCAAAACCATTCTGCGCACGCAGCGAAGAAGCGGTTTGGGAAATGTCCGCTGCAATTGCAGCCGGGGAAAGCGGCGGTAACGCAAGAACGCCAAGGATAGGCAGCAGGTAGTGGCGGCCAAATTGGAGGCTCTCGGTTTTCAGCGCGTCGGACAGCTGCAGAACGCGGGAGGAGACGTCGGGATCTTCAGAGAGCGAAAGCAGCATGGAAAGATTTAAGACTTCGCTCTTTGGAGAAAGCTCGCTCAAATCAATATACAGGCGTTCGGTTTTTACTGCAGCCTCTTCCGCATTGGCGGAGGAGCTGCCGATGAGTGCGGAATAAATGACGCTGTGTTCCCCGGAAAGGAAGGGATGCGCATGGCGGATTGCCTCATACGCAGTGCGCGTCTTGGTGGCCGCTGCATGCTGCGCTTCCTGCGGCACGGTTTTTGCAAGCTGATAAGCTGCGAACACAAGATACATGCTTGCATGGAAACGGTTGGATTTTAATGTTTGGTAGGCAATGAGGGTTTCCTTCAGCATTCGCTCGGAGTCTTCCTCAAGAGAAAGCATCGCGGCAAGACAAAGCTGCAAGGAGCCGCGGAACATGGAGAATATGCCGGTGTTGGATTTGATCAAGCGCATCGTATCTCTGATGCGGTCGCAGTCAACCTCTTTCTCCTCGCTTGCATACAGAAGAGCCGCCGTCCGGCGCATCATAGAGCTCTGAAACCCAAAGTCCTCTTTGAGCAGCTGCGTGTTTTTTAAAAAGAGCTGTATGGTTTCACAAAGTTCGGTTGTCACTGCGGCACCTCCCATTGACTGCAAAGTTCAGGCCATACTTGCATCGCATGCTAACATTCGATCTATGCGAAAGTATTGTCCATTGTCTTTACAGTACGATATTTTGCAGCGGAACACAATATGAGGGCGGAGGACGGGGCATGGATTGCTTTTTTAAGCCCTAGGACGCGGTCCAGGGCTCAATTGCGACGGTTGCAGATACGGTGCTCGCTGAGGTCAGGTCTTCAAAGAAGGAATCACGCACATAGTAAAAGACGCATAATAGAATGTGGCGAAAACAAGACATGAAAATGCGCGCGAAAACCGTTTTCAGGCCTCGGTTTTGTTGCTGGCATGATATGATACAGGCAAAGAAAAGAACAAACGTTCTAAAGGAATGGTAAACATGCGGCAATGCGATAATGTGGAAGTCTTGCGTCAGAAAGCGGAGGCTTATTTTGAGGCCTGCGACGCAACACGGGAGCGTATTACTTTGAAAAACGGGGAGATCAGCTACCACCAGGTGCCATATACAATGGCCGGCCTTTGTGCTGTGCTTGGCATACCCCGGGATGCGCTTGAAGGCGCGCGCCGTCCAAAGGATACCGGGAAACGAAGAAGAAGGCGGTCAAGAATGGAACTTGCGCTGTCCTGGGCGGCGGCGCGGGTGGAACAGCATGTGGTAGAACGCGCGCTGCTGGGGGAAATTAACGCAAGCTTGGCAGTGCTGCTTCTTAAGGATTGGGGGTACGGTACACAGGAGCCCGCAAAGACGGAAAAGGAAGAAGGGGCGCTTACGGTGGTGCTTGAGGATCCGGAAGAATTCAGCAGATAAGGAGGGCAATCTAGTATGAGAGGGAGCTTAACGGCAAAGAAATGCAGGCTTTTGGGCATGCCCAGCGCGCAGCAGCGCGCTTTTTTTATCAGTACGGCAA
>JAEXTB010000224.1 GCA_023453725.1 Bacillota bacterium
CCATTGCACTGATGAAGCTCCATAAGGTATATGATGATCTTGAGACCGCGCTTGACGATTGTGAGGATGTCGCCAACTGTGTGGAGAGCATCATCATCACCAAGACATAATTGCAAGACTCAAAAGCCCGCCGGTAAGGCGGGCTTTTTTGTTGCGGGTTTGTGTTCCGATCCTGCGGTGATAGTATATTCAATTGTGGCTTTTATACTTTAGCGCGCTACTTGACTACTATACGAAAGCATAGTATGATAGCAGGAACAACAGCCTTGGAGGAGCGCACACTTGGAACTAAAACTGACGTCCTTACGAAAAAGCGAACACACCGCATACTTGCTTCGGGGTCTGTATGAAAGCTGCGGCTACCGCAATTTCCGCATGGGCAAGTTTGAGGAATACGATTTTTATGTGGATCACCGCGACTTTTTAAGCAGCGCCCAGATCATCACATTCACGGATTTAAACGGCAAGCTGATGGCACTAAAGCCCGATGTGACGATGAGCATTGTCAAAAACACGCGCGCCACGGCGGAGCTTCCCGAACGGCTCTACTACAGCGAAAGCGTATACCGCCTCAGCCGTGAGGTACGCGAATACAAAGAGATATTTCAGGTCGGCATCGAATACATCGGCGAAGTGACGCCGTATACGGATATTGAGCTTGTAAACCTTGCCTTGAAAAGCCTCGCGCTCATTGAGGATGAATATGTTCTCGATATCTCCCACATGGGCTTTTTGACCGGCCTCTTCTCCTGCATTGACGCTCCCGCCGAGGCCAAAAAAGCGCTTATGCGCTGCCTGGAAAGCAAAAACGCGCACGAGCTTGCCGCCATTGCTGCGGAATACGGAATTGCGGATCAGGCGGTTGCTCCGCTTGAGCAGCTCATACTCATCAGCGGCTCCATGGGCGCAGCTTTAATAGAAGCGCGGCGTCTCGCGGTGAACGCTGCTATGCAGGACGCGCTTGAAGAACTTGAGATGCTTTACAATGTATTTGCGTCCACGGGTCACGCAGATTCCCTGAGGTTGGATTTTTCCATCACAAACGATTCCAATTACTACAACGGGCTGATGTTCCGCGGGTATGTCAGAAGTGTCCCGCGTGCGGTGCTTTCCGGGGGACGGTATGATTTATTGCTCAAACGCATGGACAAGGACTGCCTTGAGGCGATTGGCTTTGCCATTTATTTTGACGAGATCGACCGCTATTTTAAGCAGCCCGCCCAAAATAAGTACGACGTCATTTTGCTCTACTCAGAGGACACGGATCTTTTAGCGCTGTATCAGGCAATAGAAGCCTTTGTTGGGCAAAACCTGCGGGTATGCGCGCTGACACACCTTCCCGAGGGCAGTTCGGATGCAAAGGTGTACCGCATAGAAGGCGCTCAACTGGCAGAGGTGGCGTTATGATCAATATCGCGCTTCCAAAAGGCCGCTTGGGCGACCGCGTGTATAAGCTCTTTTCTTCCTTAGGATATGACTGTGCGGGGTTTTTAGAAGAAAGCCGCAAGCTGGTGTTTGAGGATACGGCCTCCGGCGTACGCTATCTTTTGATCAAGCCCGCGGATGTTGCCATCTATGTGGAACGGGGCGCTGCGGATATCGGCGTAGTCGGCAAGGATGTATTGCTGGAAACAGAGCCGGAGGTATACGAGCTTTTGGACCTGGGTTTAGGTAAATGCGAACTCGCTGTGGCCGCCCCCAACGGTTATGAAGACGATTTAGGCGCAGTGGTGCGCGTCGCCACCAAGTATCCGCACATGGCGCGCAACTACTACCAGAGCCGGGACAGGGAGATTGAAATCATCAAGCTCAACGGCTCCATTGAACTTGCGCCCTTACTTGGGCTTTCCGATGTCATTGTAGATATTGTGGAGACGGGTACCACATTGCGGGAAAACAACCTTAGAGTGTTTGAGCACATCGCTTCAAGCAGCGCCAGACTGATTGCCAACAAGCGCAGCTACCAGTTTCAGCAGAAGGAAATCGTCGATATGGTGAACGCACTCAAAAAGGCGGTAGGCAACGAATGAGACTTTTGAAGAGTACCGAGACAACGCCGGAGGAGCTTCGGCCCCGCTATGGCATGGAGTATACGCAAGTAGAGCAAACGGTGCGTGACATCCTTGCAAACGTGAAGGAACGCGGGGATGCGGCCCTCAAGGAATACTGCCTGCAGTTTGACCATGCGGCGCTCTCAGACCTTACCGTAACGGAGACGGAACTAAAGGCGGCGCTTTCCAAAACCGATTCCCGGCTGCTCTTCACCATGAAGCAGGCGGCGGATAACATCCGCGCTTTCCACCAGAAACAAAAGCGTGAAGGCTATGTGATGAGCGAACGGGAAGGCGTGCTTTTAGGCCAGCGCATTCTTCCGCTCGACCGCGTGGGCATCTACATTCCCGGCGGCACCGCAAGCTACCCGAGTACGGTTCTGATGAACGCAATCCCGGCTAAAATCGCGGGCGTAAAAGAAATCGTCATGGTGACCCCGCCGTCTCCAGACGGTTCTATCGCTGCCCCCATACTTGCCGCGGCAACCATCGCCGGGGTAGACAAAATTTATAAAGTGGGCGGTGCGCAGGCAATCGCAGCGCTTGCCTATGGAACGGATACAATTCCGCAGGTGGATAAAATCACCGGCCCCGGCAACATGTATGTCGCTACCGCAAAGCGTCAGGTGTACGGCCTTGTGGATATCGATATGGTGGCGGGCCCAAGCGAGATCCTGGTAATTGCGGATAAAAGCGCCGACCCGTTCTTTGTAGCGGCGGATCTGCTTTCTCAGGCGGAGCATGACCCCATGGCAGCGGCTATACTGTTAACCACAAGCGAACAGCTTGCACTCAGCGTACAGAGCGAAGTTGCCCGGCAGCTTGCATTCTTGCCCCGCCGCGCCATTGCGGAAAAATCCATACTGGATCACGGCCGCATTGTGGTGGTTTCCTCTCTGCGGGAGGCGGCAGAATGGAGCAATGAAATCGCGCCGGAGCACCTGGAGCTGTGCGTAACAGATCCGTTTGCGCTGCTTGGGTTGATCCGCCACGCGGGCAGCATATTCCTGGGCCACTACACGCCGGAAGCCCTTGGAGATTATTTTGCAGGCCCTAACCATACGCTGCCCACCAACGGTACCGCAAGGTTTGCCTCCCCGCTTTCGGTGGATGATTTTATCAAGAAATCTTCCTTCATTTATTACACCAAAGAGGCGCTTTCGGAGATACAGGAACAGATTGTGTTCTTTGCCCGAAATGAAGGGCTGGACGCGCACGCAAAAAGTGTGAGCATACGTTTTGATTTTGACGAGGATGGAGATGGCGAGGACTAAATGAGCAAGTATCTTAGCGCGCGCTTTGCGGGTATGAAGCCCTATGTGCCGGGCGAACAGCCGCAAAACCGGGAATATGTAAAATTGAACACCAATGAAAGCCCCTTCCCGCCTTCCCCCCGGGTACTGGATGCGATCTCCCGCGCGGAGACGGAAAAGCTCAACCTGTACCCCGACCCGGATACGCGCAGGGCCAATAAGGCAATTGCCGAATATTACGGCATAACAGAACGCGAAGTGCTTCTGGGCAACGGCTCGGATGAACTCCTTGCGTTCTGTTTCCAGGCGTTTTGCGACGCAGACACCCCCGCCTGCTATGCCGATATTACCTACGGCTTTTACAAAGTGTTTGCGCGGATTTACGGCGTCCCGTCCATTGTTGTGCCGCTGGACGAAACTTTGACGCTCAATGCTTCTGATTATTGTCCCGCGGGCGGCACCGTTTTCATTGCAAACCCCAACGCGCCCACAGGCAAGGCCATCCGCCTTGACGAGATAGAACGAATCTTGAAAGCCAACCGGGAGCATGTGGTAGTAGTCGACGAAGCGTATGTGGACTTTGGCGCGGAGAGCGCCGTGAAGCTGATCCATAGGTATGACAATCTTGTTGTGATACAGACCATGTCAAAATCCCGCTCATTGGCCGGCGCGCGCATCGGCTTTGCCATTGCAAACGAGGCGCTGATTGGAGACCTTGCCTCCATGAAGTTTTCCTTCAACCCCTACAGCCTCAACCGGCTTTCCCATCTCGCGGCGCAAGAGGCCATGGAGGATACGGACTATTTTACGGCCTGTACCAAGGCGATACAGGAGGTGCGGGCGTATACCACAAAAGAACTGGAACAGCGCGGTTTTACAGTGCTGCCTTCCTGCGCAAACTTCATATTCGCAAGACCAAACCGTATAGGCGGCGAAGCGTATTATCAAATGCTGAAGGACAAAGGCATACTCGTGCGGCATTTTAAAGAGCCGCGCATCAACGATTATGTGCGCATCAGCATTGGGGCAAAGGAACAGATGCAAAAACTCCTGCAGGCGACCGATGAACTCTGGAGGGAAGCAATTTCTCTCCCAACGAAATCTTGAAACATCTTGGCGGCCTGAATTCTCTATTTCACTGGAGGAGCAACAGATGAGAACAAGCGCTATCGCCCGCAAAACCGCGGAAACGGACATCACCCTGACCCTCACGCTGGAAGGCGCGGGCAAAAGCGCCCTTGCCACCGGCATCGATTTTTTGGATCACATGCTCACCCTGTTTGCCCGCCACGGCAATTTCGATCTTGACGTGTCCTGTAAGGGCGACCTTGCGGTGGATGGGCACCATACGGTGGAGGACATCGGCATTTGCCTGGGCGCCGCCTTCCGGGAAGCGCTTGGCGATAAGCGCGGTATTGCGCGCTACGGAAGCTTTCTTTTGCCCATGGATGAGGCGCTTGTGCTTGTAGCCCTAGATATCAGCGGGCGGGCGCATTTAAGCTACGGGCTTTCCATTCCCGCACAGAAGGTCGGAGAATTTGATACGGAGCTTACGGAGGAGTTTTTATTGGGCTTCTGCCGCAGCATGGGGCTGACGCTGCATGTGAAACAGCTTGCGGGCACAAACTCCCACCATATTATTGAGGCCGCGTTCAAAGGCCTGGGCCGCGCGCTCAAACAGGCGGTTGCGATTGACGCGGCGCACGCGGATGAAATTCCCTCTACAAAGGGCATGTTAGAGTAGAGGGAGAGCCTCCACGTACTACTCGTATTCTATATAGAAGCCACGGAGGAAACATGATTGCCATTATCGATTACGGCGTGGGCAACCTGTTCTCGTTAAGCGGGTCTCTCACGCACCTTGGCATTGCAAGTACCGTCACGCGCGCCCCTGCCATTATCGATGCGGCAGAGCGTGTAATACTCCCCGGCGTAGGCGCATTTGGCGACGCCATGAAAAAGCTCAACGAGCATGCGCTGATCCCGGTGTTAAACCGCCAGGTGCAAAGCGGCAAGCCATTATTGGGAATTTGTCTGGGCATGCAGGTGCTCTTTGCACGCGGATATGAATATGGCGAACATGAGGGACTGGGCTACCTCAAGGGCAGCATCCATCCGCTTGCGCCGGATATCCCGTCAGCCATGAAAGTACCCCACATCGGCTGGAACAGCCTGCGTTTTATTACGCCTGATGACCCGCTCCTGACAAATACGCGCGAAGGGGATTACGTATATTACGTACACTCCTTTTACGCAAAAGGCTGTGAGGAAAGCGTTGTGGCGGGCTCCGAATATGGTACGTTTATACCGGGCGTGGTGCACAATAGAAACGTGTATGGCACGCAGTTCCACCCGGAAAAGAGCGGGAGCGCAGGATTGGGTATGCTCAAAGCGTTTTGCAGCATCCCGGTATAAGGAGTAATGTATGGAGATATTTCCGGCAATTGATATCCGGGGCGGTCAGGTGGTGCGGCTACGGCAGGGCGATTATGAGGATATGCAGGTCTACGGCAACGATCCTGTGCACATCGCGCGGCAGTTTATGGAGCAAGGCGCCGTAAACCTCCACGTGGTGGATCTGGACGGCGCAAAGGAAGGCGCTGCCGTCAATTTTGGCGTCATCCAAGAAATCGCATCGCTTCCAAACTTGTTTGTGGAAGTGGGCGGCGGCATCCGGGATGAAGCGCGCATTGCGGAGTATCTTTCCCTGGGTGTTGCCCGGGTGATCCTTGGTACCATCGCCGTAAGAAGCTTCCCGTTTGTAGAAACCATGGTGCGTCTCTATGGCAATAAAATCGCCGTTGGCGTGGACGCACGGGACGGATATGTAGCGGTCTCCGGCTGGCTGGAGAACACGGGCCTTGATTCCTTTGGGTTCTGCCAGCGCCTGCGAGATGCCGGGGTTTCCACCGTCATCTATACGGATATCGCAAAGGACGGAGAACTTGGCGGCACAAATATGGAGGCCTACCGCAGGCTCCGGGAGCTTGCGGGCCTTAACATTATAGCTTCCGGCGGCATCAGCTTTGAGCATGAAATCGCTGCACTGCGGGATATGGGCACATACGGCGCAATTTTAGGGAAAGCACTGTATGTGAAAAAACTCGATCTCACGCGCGCCATCCGTATCGCAAAGGGGGAAGTATTGTGATCACAAAGCGGATCATTCCCTGTCTCGATGTACGCGCGGGCCGCGTGGTAAAGGGCGTGAACTTTGAGGATATTCAGGATGTTGAGGACCCGGTAGCGCTTGCACGGTTTTACAACGAAAGCGGCGCTGACGAGCTGGTGTTCTACGACATTACCGCAAGCTTTGAGGAACGGAAGCTGTTTACGGATGTGCTCACCCGGACGGCAAAGGAAATCTTTATTCCGCTCACTGTAGGCGGCAGCATCAACACGGTGGAGGATTTTGACCGCGTGCTCAAATGCGGCGCGGATAAAGTGAGTATCAACACCGGCGCCATTAAAAATCCGTCTCTGATCAGCGAAGCCGCAAAAAAGTACGGCGACCAGTGCGTGGTGCTCTCCATGGACGTCAAGCG
>JAEXTB010000089.1 GCA_023453725.1 Bacillota bacterium
GATACGCTGTGCGGGATATCCTTCCGGTGCAGCATCTCATATAGCGCGATGCGCAAAATACAAAGATCAACTTTGGGCATGCGGCCGACAGTCCAGCCGATCGCATTGCTGCCGATAAGCGCATCGATCTCTTCGGTGCTTGCCTCTATTCCGGCCACAAGGTTGTCCGCAAAGTCGATATCCTCCTGCGGGGGCTCATCCTCTAACCCTGTCTGCTCCAGGATACAGAGATAATTGTTTTCTCCGCCAAGCATTCGGGCAAACATCAGTTTCATTGCGACTTCACGCGCGATTTTTCTGCTCATACGCAGGCATAACCTCCCCGGTTCTCGCTATTTATCTCCTGGGCAAAATGCGATCCAGAAAGGTTTTTACCATTTCCCATCCGCCTTTGTCCATCAGGCTCCCAACTACAAAGCACACACCAACCACGACAATCAGCAGCAGTGTACGCCAGAAGTTGATTGTCAGAATCAAAATCCCGATCAAAAGTCCCAGCGCTACAAGCCCTATTGTCCATCTGTGTTCGGTATAGAACACGAGCAATCTTTCTTTCCAACCAGGCATGCTGCCCACCTCATTCCACCCGCGCTATTCCACGCGGCTCTTGGGATTGCTGGAGGTATCTTCAACCAGTATGCCAATTTCACGCACATTGATGCCGGAGTTCTTTTCAACGTACTCCTTCAATGTCTTTTGCAGCTCCGCCGAAAGCGTGGGAATATCCGTATCCGGCATCAGTGCCAGACGGACGCTCAGTGTCACGCCGCCTTCGCGCACGGTACGTACGCAGCTTACCACGTTGCGGATACGGTTGTTGGCGCGGCAGTGCTTTTGCACCATGCTGTCGATTGCAGATAGCGTAATGAACGTTGCGCCAAGCTCCGTAGCTTGTACAAGCGTGGAGGTCGGCTGTATCTCTTTTTTGCTGCCGCTTCCTGCAAACATCAGCCGGACGGTGATGATAAACAGCACCAGGCCGGAGGTTGCAAGTATGATCGCATTGTTGGTGCCGATATACAGAACGTCCAAGAACGCCTTGATGTTTTCCGCCGGTATAATGCGCGCCGCAAGCGCAACGAGCACCAGTGAAAGAACAAGCGTTACAATCAGAAGCAGCGCCAAAAGGATTCGATCAAAGAGCTTTGTCTTCATTTGTACATCTCCTGCTTATGAGCTGTTGCCATCCAGTTCAGGTTATACGGGGCTGTCCAGAAACGCATTTCCAAGTTCCTTTGCATTGTATGCGTTTTTGGACAGCCCCGGGCCGCATCGTGTATTGGAAAAGGCGACAATCACTATTTGACGCGGGGCGGATCTATCGGCTTGGGTTCCGGTTTTTCCTTCTTGGGCTTTTCTTCACGCACAACTTCTTCAGTTTCAAAGCTGACCGCCTGCACATAGACGTTCGCTTCCACCACACGAAGGCCCGTCATGGTTTCCACCGCGCCCTGAATTGCCTGCTGGATCTGTGCGCATACATCCTGAATACGAAAACCGTATTTAATAATAACGCTTACATCAATGGCCGTTTCTTCCGTGCCTACTTCGACCTTGACGCCCTTTGTAAGATTCTTACGGCCCAGCATTTCGGTAATGCCTTCCACCATGCCGCCGCTCATGCCCGCAACGCCAGGGACGTCTGCCGTGGCAAGAGCCGCAATTGTCGCGATTACATCCGATGCAAATACGATTTTACCGCCTTCGCCGCCTTTGATTACGGGAATGATCTCGTTGCTGTTGTCCATAGAGCTCCTCCTCTTCCATTGCATCTCCGGCACCGTTTGATGCGCATCCGGTCTTTCTATTATAACAGATGCAATTGTTAATGCAAACAAGGGGTTGATAAAAATGGCGCAGATGCCGTGTCCTTCCGCATTTTAGCCTGCGGAAGGATGTATTTTGACATTTTCCGCATCCATTCCTGTTTCACTGTAAACGATATCAAGAATTTGCGCAGCCTGCTTTGCGTCGATTTCCTCCGCTTTGATTACAACATTGACTGAATCGTCGCTTACCAGCACCGCAACGTCATCAAAGCCTTTTGCTTTAATCAGGCTTTCAATGGCAAATTCCTTCTCCATACCCTCAACGATCGCAAGCTTTTGCTGCTGCGCATCGGACAATGTCTCAGCATCCGTATCATCATTCGTAATGATGGTTTCGAGGTAATCCAGTTCCTGACCGCGATGGCTTTCCCGTGTCGTCCGGAATACCTCGTAGTAATCCTCCGTATCCAGATCCTTGCCTGCAGTCTGCGTCTCATCCGCTGCGCCCGGCGCGTTCACTTTTTGCGTTCCATCTGCCGCGGCGCTGTTCATCCTGATGTTTACGAATACCGCCACCACAAGAAGAACCACCAAGCCGATGAGTACCCCATATTTCTTTTTCATAACGCTTCCCCTTTCCACTGCTTATTCTTTGTCAGACTGTTCGTTTGAAGCCGCAGCGCTGCCGCCGAGCGCAAACACCTCTATATTTGCCGCAGGCACATTGAGTACGGTCTGCACAGCGCGCTGTAAATCCATACGCACCGAAATGTTGTCAGCACCTTCCGCTACAACAATCACGCCGCGTACTGCCGGCTGCTTTTCCGTAATGACAATCGGTTCAGAACCTCCGTTCCCTGAAACGGTGGCGGGCTTTTTTGATTCCGTCTGCTGCTCCGTCTTGCTCTCCTTATCGTTTTCCACGGTTTCAGAGCGGTTGGTATTTGTATCCGTATTCATGGCCGTCACGATTTCAGGCCCCGTTTCATAGGTAATCATGACCTCAACGCGTCCTGCGCCCCGAATACTCGACAACACTGCCTCCAACCGATCTTCCACCTCAAGTTCGGTCTGGGACGAATATTGTGTGTTCGCAGCCGAATCAGACGGCGATGGTTTATTTTCATTCTTGGGAATGAGTGTGGACACATACAACAGCACGATTAACAGCGCAAGGCCGATATACACGGCCATCTCCAGTTTCTTATCCGTTTTGAGCCTGGCCGCGATGCGCGCCATTATGCCATTCTCCGCTTTCGGCTTTCTCTTGTTATCCAATCCTGTCTCCTCCTTTTCCTGGCAGATCCGTAAGCGCCCTTACACCGTGTTATTCCACTTGCTCAAGACTTTGCTCGTAGTACTTGCGCAAAAGCTCTTCATACGTCGTCCCCGGATCTGTTGTGCTTTTGGGTGCTTCTTCGCTTTGGAACAGCCGCAATGAAGGTGCCGACGTCACGAGCCGCGCAATCGGGGCCGCAATGGAAAGTAAAAATACAAGCCCCACCGCAAACATAACAGTCTTTTTCAGCTTCCCCTGGGGGATGAGCACCTCTAGCAATGTCGTAACCACCGCGACCCCCGCAATGAGCAGGGTGATCTGATAGAGGGAAGTCTGCATGATGTTTCTCCTAACCGATTGCGGCATTGCCCGCGCCCATAATCAGCCCTACCGTAATCATGAACATAATGCTTAACGAAGCTGCCGCGGCAAACAAATATGTGAGGATATCCCCAATCGAAGCGAGCATTTTCGGAATGCGCGGGTCCGCAATAGGTTCACACACCGCTGCGGCCAGCCGGAACGAAAGCATGCCTACTACAATGCGTAAAAGCGGCACAAGCACAATGCCAAACGCGATCAGTATGGCAGTAACCCCTACTGCGTTCTTGACAAGCACTGCGCAGCCGAGCACCGTGTCTACCGTACCGGAGACCATACCCCCTACAATAGGGACCATTTTATCTAAAGCGAACTTTGCGGTGCGGATCGATACCCCGTCAAAGGAGGCCGCCGTCAACCCCTGCAGGGAGGTAACGCCAAAATACAACGTGGAAATCAGCCCAATCAGCCATTTTGCCACAGTCTTGCTCAGGTTGAACAATTGCCCAAGCTGGACTTTGCCTGTCATATTGTTGAGCATACCCAGTACCCCGCCCGTAAGGACGACCGGGAGCACCACATTTTGAAGGGCTATGGAGACACCGCTGCATAGCATCGTCATGGCCGGCTGGAAGATACCCGCGGACGCAATTCCGCCCGCTGCGGTAAGCAATGTCAACAGCGCCGGAAACGCGAGCTCCACAAACGTTGACGTACGCTCTATCGTATCGCGCGCAACATCCGCGAGGGAAAGAAACGATACCATTGCAATGCCAATCGCGAAGCACTGGCATACAAACGCTGCAACCTCGCTCACCCCGCTCATACCTGCTTCGGTCATTGCCCGCAAAAATCCGCTTAGCACCGCGATGGCAAGCAGGCTGATGATCATGGGCAATATGTCCGGAAGCGCGGCCTTTGCGAGGTTTGCCAACGTATCCTGCACTGTTGCGCCCAAGTATCCGGTTTCCCCCAGCGCGTAGCCGCTAATCAACGTATATAGGTCTTTGCCACCCCAGAGCGCTTTTACATCCTCTGGCAACGCGGAATAGGTTTCATTCCAGCTGCCGATATCCGCCCCGTTGATTGCGCTTTCTACGCCATCGACGATTTCCTGCGTTGGCTGTGCCAAAGCCTGAATGGGTAAAAGCAGCAGCGCCAATACGGTAAAAGCCAATATCACTCCGCGCTTTTTCATGTGACGCCTGCCGGAATCAAAGAGGCCACCATATCCAGCAGCGAGAGTGCCGCCGGGAGTGCCGCTGCAAGTATCATGATGCGCCCGCCCAGCTCCACTTTGGAGGCGAGCGCCGATTCTCCCGCGTCTTTGCAGATTTCCCCCGCGAATTGCGCGATATAGGCAATGCCTATGATTTTTATCAGCAGCCCGATGTACGAGGTATCGATACCATAGCGCTCGGATATCGCCAGTATGCTTTCGAGTATTCCGCTTGTCTGCAGCACGATATAAATAAGCAGCATCAGCCCCGATACGATGCCGATCTGCATCGCCATTTCCGGCCGGTGCGCACGTATCAATACAACGACGGATGCCGCAATCAACGCGAATATGGCGATTTTAAAAATTGCCATAGGTCACCCTCCTTAGTAAAGCTGAAATACCTGCCTCACGCTTTCAAACAGGTCCCCGATCATATCCAGCATCATCAACAGGCCAATCACTAAGCCAACGATAGCCGCAATCGTCGCCATTTCGTCTCGTCCGCTCTGCTTCAACAGCTGCGCGATGACCGCCACCAGTATTCCAACGCCCGCGATTTTGAACAGCACATCGATACTCATCGTATTCCCCTCTCCTGTTACCACAGTAAAATCGCAACGGCGATCCCGCTTAATATGCCAACGGAACGGTACATGCGCCCTTTGCTTGTGTAAATACGCTCCGCCTCGCGAAGAACTCCATTGAGCCGCTGTTGTGCAAACGCCGCATTTTTTGCTTGGGTATCCCGGTCGCTTGATCCAAGAGACTGCGCATATTCGTCCAGTATAGAGAGCTCTTCTTCTTTGAGTGCGGCAAACCCGGCGTCCTCTGCGCGCGCTTGTTCCATTGCGCGCTTCCATGCGGCAGGCACATCTTCGTCCGTCTTCAACGCTCTTGCAAACGCCTCGAAAAACGCCTCTGTCTCTTCTGTTTTTGCTTTGCGCGCAAGCGCCTTGAGGGGCTGCGCGGTATATTCCATCCACATGGAAAGCCGGTGGAGCGCATCGACCATGGCCCGGAGTGTATCTTTTCTAAGGCGCAGCGATGAGGAAGCGCGGATGCCAATGAACGCGCATCCCCCGAATACCGCTATCATTGCGATTGCATGGAGCATACCCTTCCCCTCCCCTGCAACGGCAGCGCTTTTAATGCGCCGTCCCATATTCCCGTTACGCAGCCAACGCGTCCTTCTTCCCTTCCCAGCAGTACCACGCGTTCGAACACGCCGCTTTCCACCAATTCCATCAACGTCCGCCTTTTGGATAGGGCGGAAATATCCCTTACGTGCGCGCTGGCTATGGTGACTACGCCGCAATAAGCGGCTTCCTGCACGGCGTCCGCTTCCGCCTTGGTTCCCAGCTCGTCGGTTACAATGACTTCAGGGGAAAGCACGCGCACTGCCATGCGTATCCCTTCGCACTTAGGAAAACCGGACAGCACATCCGTTCTAGGCCCCAGAGCAAGCTGTGCAAGCCCCCGCACCGCTCCGGCAAGCTCCATCCGTTCATCCACCACACATACGCGCTGTGGAACAGCGCCATGAAGGCCTGCGGATAGCTGGCGGACGATATCGCGCAGCAGCGTTGTTTTTCCGCAGCCCGGCGGAGAAATAATCAATACCGGGCATGGTGTTCCATCCCGCCGTAAGATTAAGGGCATCACGCCGTCGGCTGCACCCGGGCACGCGCGCGCAATGCGGATGTTGAGCGAGGTGATATCCGTCTGCGCAACGGTTTGCCCCTGCTTTAATACCGCTTTGCCGCATAGCCCCATTCGGTAACCGCCCGTCAGTGTGATAAACCCTTTTTTCAGTTCTTCTTCCCATGCATAGATAGAATGTTCGCAAGCCCGTTCCAGTATGGCCGCGCAGTCCCCAACAGTGGGTACCGCCTGCAGCAACCGCTCATAGCCGCTGCAGCAAAGCTGCAGTGGCTGCCCGGCGCGGATGCGGATTTCTTCAAGCGGCAGCGTTTCATCGATTTTTTGCAGCTCCTGCTGCAGCCTGATGGGAAAGAGAGGCAAGAGTGAGGCTTTCCAATTTTCCCTTTGGTGCTTTTCTTTATTTTCCATTTGCAGCATGTCCCCCTTTGCTCACAGTCTATGTATGCGCATACCGTTTCAGAATGATTTTTTCTGAGTGGTTCATATACGTAGGTTAGTAATGGTACTTACAGGTTTTCCTTGTTTTTGTCGAAAAGATAGAGTACACTTTATAAGGAAAACAAATCTTCGCATAACGTATATGCGTTTCATTTTTGGCTTTTGGAGAAGCATGAATGTCTAATATTTTTGATACACGCGATCACCTTTCGCTCAGCGCCAAGGTGTTCAAATATATCCGTGATGGCATAATTGAAGGCCGTTATCAGTCCGGAGATTATCTTGTGGAAACAAAGCTCGCCGAAGAGCTCGGCGTCAGCCGTACGCCTATACGGGAAGCCCTTAAACAGCTGGAACTCGAAGACCTCGCAGAAGCCATTCCCAACCGTGGCGTCATTGTAAAAGGCATTTCCCAGGAGGACATCAACGATATTTACACCATCCGACTGCAATTGGAGGGATTGGCCGCTTTTTGGGCTGCACAGCGCATCAAGCAGACACAGCTCGACCAGCTTGGGGAACTCGTAGAATTGATGGAGCTCTATACCCGCCGCAACGATTCTGTCAATCTGGCGCGTCTTGACTCGGAGTTTCATGAAATCATATTCAGCGCGAGCAACTCCCGCACGCTCAAGCATATATTGGTTTCGCTGCATCAAAACGCGCAGCATGCCAGAAAGAGTTCCTTGATGTCACCTGCGCGCACGCCGAAATCGCTTGAAGAACACAAAGACATCTATTCCGCACTCTCTGAACATGACGCAGATCGCGCGAAGCTTTGTATGGAGCAGCACATTCTGACCGCCGCGCATTCTTATACGGCCGGAGAATAATGAATGCGGGCAGCATGCCCGCATTTTGTTTTTTTGGTTATCCTGCATAAACGAGATTGAAAAAGGACGGTGGATGCTCAATGGCAAGCAGAATAGACGTAACCGGCGAACTCCATCCAAGCGGCGGTCCCGGCGCATTCTACCTGGGCCGCTCTGAGGATCTCATGCATCAGCTGCTTAAACGCTATGCCAATCACGTACAGCTGATCTACCTTGATCCGCCTTTTGGTACCGGCGATCTTTTTCGCATGCAGATTGGACGCACAAGCATCCAGCGGCCCGCCTATTCGGATGTACTCACCGGAGACGCATATCTATCTTTCCTGAGACCCATTCTCACCGGATGCAGGGAATTACTGAATAAAACAGGTTCCCTCTACCTGCATGTCGATTACCGCATGGCGGCACCCCTGAAGCTGATGCTTGACGAAATATTCGGCGAAAAGAACTTTATGAATGAGATCATTTGGATGTATCGCTCCGGCGGCCGCAGCACCCGCCATTTTTCGCGCAAGCACGATATGATATTGTTCTACCGAAAATCCCGCGAATGTTACTTCAACATTGAGGGGGCGGGCGTCCCGCGCGGGCCGGAACGGCGCAACCACATGAAGCGCAGCATCGATGAGACGGGGCGCGTTACCTACTCCATCCGTTCCGGAGGAAAGCTATACCACTATCACGAAGAGTCCCTCGTGTATCCAAGTGATGTGTGGACGGATATTGAGCACCTGCACCAACGCGACCCGGAGCGAAACGGATACGCCACCCAGAAACCTGAGGCGCTTTTAAGGCGTATTCTATCCGTCTCTTCCCGCCCCGGGGACATCGTCGCCGATCTTTTTTCCGGCAGCGGCACCACTGCGGCGGTTGCGGCCCAGATGCACCGGCAGTTTGTCGTATGCGACAGTTCTCCGTTTGCGCTTTATGCGCTTCGAAAGCGGTTAACCTCTCTGTTTAACCCGGTCAATTTATTGGAACCGGCGCAGCCGTTGGAGTTATCTTTCCCCGCTGCCGCCTCCCAGGCGGCCATATCTGCAGAGTATGCAGGACGCGGAGAACATTCCGCATGCATCGTCCACAGGTATGAATCCAGCGGTGCATCACCGCTTGTTTACTGTGCGTTGGGTAACGTTGCGGAAGGCATATTCCATCCCGCCGCCTCCACCTATACGCC
>JAEXTB010000024.1 GCA_023453725.1 Bacillota bacterium
TTCCTGAACAGTCACCCTAATAATATCACCAGGCTGCTTGCCGATTTTTGCCCGGATGTCTTTTCTGATTCCAATAATGTGGCAAGGCGTTCCCATTCTGACAAGACTGCCTTCGTATGGTTCGCCATCAAAGGTAGCGGCTACGGGCACCCTGCCTTTCCCAAACTCCGCCTTCACATCGAAAGGTATTTCCACATAAGCACCGTCCAAATCCGGCACCTTTTTTATCTCCGCTTCAAATTCATATACCTTTCTCACGGCAAAACCCTTTCCATCATATTTTTCAAAATTTCCGCTCTTATTGCCCCTCATGTCGCGATGATGCATTGGTTTCGCCCACTCACCTTGCCCTGATAAAGCGCCTTATCCGCATTGGCGATTGCGGCGTCTATCGAACTATGTTCCATAAATTTGGACAGTCCGATGGTGATCGTAAGGTTTTTCTCAATATCTTCATACCGATAGCCTTCCACTGCCAGCCGGATTTCATTTGCTTTTTCAAGTATCGCATCCACTTGGTCCGTTTCTAGCACAATCAAAAACTCTTCACCGCCCCAACGGCCAACAAAACCGTAATTGCCGACCGCCAAGCTTAATATCTCAGATAACCGTACAAGAATTTCGTCCCCCTTAATATGCCCAAAGCTGTCATTGATCTCTTTGAAGTGGTCAACATCGACAATGGCAAGGTAAAAGCCCTTCTTTTGCTCAATCAGGTGTTGGATCTTTTCAAGCATCAACCATCTGTTTGGCATTTTTGTTAAATAGTCTGTCTTGGACATAACTTCCATTTCCTCTAAGGCTCTCTGCAAATCGAATGTTCGCTTCTTAACCAAGGACTCAAGATTGCTGTTCATATCCTTAAGTTCAGACAATATAGTTTCATTTTCTTGAGAAAGCTGCTCCGCCCTGGTAAACGCATTTGAAAACCTTGCAGATAAAGTATAGGCCTGCGTGAATGTGAAAACGGAGACGCCAAGCGGAATGAGCGAAGGCGTGTTGGCAAGTGTGATCTGGTAGACAAAATCATTGACAAACGTTGCCCCCAAGAAGGCAAACCCAATCAAAACAATATTGGCAAACGGATGTTTTTTTATTACGCCAATTAACAGCCGGATGACCGCATACGCAATCAACAGGAACCCCGGTACGGCATAAGCAATCAATAAGGCGTCCGCCAACCGGTACGGCACCCAAAACATGACAAAGCTAAACAATAGCCCAATCACAACGCTGCTCTTTACAAACCATTTGGGGAATAGGCCGTCCATGGCATGGTGTAAAAAGCAGCATAACGCCGTAACTCCAAGAAACACGCAGAGATATGCGACCCCTCCATAGACATAAAAATCAAGATAAAAATGGCTCGGTAAAAAACGTTCCCCTACTAATAACATGCGCAGTGAAAACGCGAGGCAGAAAATTCCGAAGTATAACGGCGCGCGGGCTTTTGACCGCATAAAATATAAACCAAAATGGTAAATGGCCATGATCAGCAGCATTCCAAACAGGAACAAGTCTTTTCCCAAACCCAATTGCGCTTCTTTTGAAATTTGGGTTGCCAACCCGATCTTGGGGGCTGCAATGGAGCTGTCGACACCAGAAAAATCCGATGCATGATAAATCAGCTCTATTTGATTTGTTTTCGCAGTAAAATATGAGTTCAGTATGTTGTAATAAGGTATGCTGGATTCAGGGCTTGTCCCTACCTGCCCTACTCCGCCATATGACTGGCCGTCAATATAGAGCCTGAAGGCAGTCAATATTATGTCTGATCGTACTCCATAAGGCTTCGTGTGTTCAGGGAGTTTTATGACAAGCCGCATTGTGCCGTAGAACTCATCTTCCGCAATAGGCTTATAAGCGGCCATGCTCGCTTGGGTACTGGGTATGCGGATGAGTGTTGGTGCAATAGCAACGCCCTTTTCAAAATCTTCGTAGGACAAGAACTCATTGAAGTAAAATTCCCATTCCCCGTCTAAACTTACGCTTCCGTTTTCCTCAAAGGACCAATTGCTTAGATCCAGGACACCCGCTTTGGGCTTTGGCGCCTTCGTGGTGCTGGGCTGGGCAAGCAACACTGCAACGGCTGAAAAAAGGATGATGACCAGAAGTATAAACAATGGGGTATGTTTTTTTCTCATACTTGTTTCCCCGGCTGTCTTTTAATGATAGCTTTCCTTCTGATCACACATTTAAATTTTATATATTATCAAACGTCATCTCGATTTTACCACCCCGCACAATATATTCCAATTCTTTTCTGGAGCATTTTGCAGAATTTTAGAATTACGCAGCGAAATTTGCCAAATAGCGGTATTACAACGCAAACAGCGGCTTCTCCTCACAGAGATAACCGCTGTTCGCCAAACGATATCATAATCACCATACTTTAAAGAAGTAACAGAATCTCTCAGAAGTCGATTGCAACAACCCAGAAAGTCAACATTTCAGCAATGCCCCTTACCATCCATGGAGCACGCGCTTACGGCCTGTACCGGTTTCCCCATGCGAATGAAGTCGTTTATTTCAAAAGTCCCGGTGCCGTCCTCCAGAATAAAAAAAGGAATTCCAATTCTACCTTCTTCGATGATCGGGGCAAATATCGTATCATGATCTCGGTACAGCAAGAACTCTTTCAATGTCTTTGTATTGGCCGTAATATCCCTGTAATCCAGCTCGATTGTTGTATCTGCCGCCAATATGATTTTTGCTTCAACACAATCCGGGCAGATTTGTGCGCCGTACATGATAACTCTCATACCCTCATCCTTTATCCTCATATTATGCCAGAGACTCATCCGTCCGGTTGTTCCTGCTCTTTTGACAGACGCCGCTAGCTACTGTTTCTATTTTGCCAAAAAGTCGTGCATTCCGCTTTATCCAATATATTATACGCAATTATTTTTTCAAGCAATGAAAAGTCCACCGGGTTATCCCAGCGGATGCGTATAAGTTCTTTGCTGTGCTCATACCCAGCCTGGACTATTTCATCAGAAAAACGGAGAATCCCGACCCTTTCTGGCGCAACAGCCAAATGCGGCTTCGCTACGCTAAAGCCAATAATAAATGTGCCATGATCGGTAAACATCGGCTGATTCCACGCAATTTTTGGCATCAAATTGGGAAATCTCCGAATGATCCAACTAAGAACTTCTTCCACCCGGGCCCGGTGCAGCGGGTTTTCAATACGCGCCAAATATTCTGCAAAAACGTCCATGCCTAGCTTCCTCCCAAGTTATGAATTCGTATCAAATATCCTTGCCGCATGCCGCGAAAACTGCTTACCCCTTGGGGGAGGATTTGCCTGATGTATTGAACGCAACGGCAGCGCGGATCAGCTCCTTAAGCGCCTCCTCATCCACCTCATCCCCCTCGTGGAAGTCGATAGCCCGCCTCTCGTTTCCATCCAAGCTTGCGTTGAACAGATGCGTTGGATCATCCAGGGAAGCCCCCTTAGCAAACGTCATTTTCACAGCGTTCTTATAAGTTTCCCCGGTACATAGCATCCCATCGTGATACCACACAGGGGTCCCCCGCCATTTCCACTCCTCAACCGCCTCCGGGTCGGCACTCATAATCAGAGCTCTTATTTTTGAAAGCATCTGCCCCCGCCAGTCGCCCAGTTCCTCAATTCTCTCATCAATATGCTGGGATGGGGACTTTGCATCTTTTGTAGACTGCTTTTCCATAATTGTCCTCTTCTTTTTTATTTCCGTTGAAGCAACAGTTTACTCCAGTTCAATCATCATAGCTTTATTTTAAACGCCATGCTCCTCTTATAATCTTTGCCCCAGAATTACTTTGGGGGTATTGGTTCCAACACCCTAAGTGCCTTGGAGCTGGCCCCAGCACGTAATTTTCCATCTGATGACCGCCTGCCGCCTTGCTCTTTTCGCAAAAATTTTTGATCGACCACTATTGACAAGCCGGCTATTACGTAATACTATATAGTGGTAGTAAGTAATACTGAATATCAGTTATACAGAATAGCGAGGAGTGATTGCGCTGGAAGACCTGACGGAAATGCTCAAAGGCGTGCTTGAGGGCTGCGTACTTGAAATTATAAGCCGCAAAGAAACTTACGGCTACGAAATTACGCGGCAGCTGAACGCCCTCGGCTTCACAGATGTAGTAGATGGAACGGTGTACACGATCCTGCTCCGGCTTGAAAAAAGCAAGCTGGTGGAGATCACCAAAAAGCCCTCCGACATGGGTCCGCCGCGAAAGTTCTTCAAGCTCAACGATGCGGGACATGAGGAACTACGGAGGTTCTGGGAAAAGTGGGAGTTCGTATCATCAAAAATGAATGAGTTAAAGGAGGAACAATCAAATGGCTGAGTTTTTCGATAATTATTTGAATATCAAAAAAATGATTGAGAGCAAGCGTGAGTATAAGCAACAGATGGCAAGGGTGAAGGCTTTGCCGGAAGACTATCAATACGTATTTAAGAAAATTCAGGAACACATGTGGATGTTCGCTGCAGGATCCGGCTATGACATGCTGAAGATCCATTATGACCTGATAGAGTTGTTCGAAACCGGCGCGGCGGACGGCAAGCATGTTTTGGAGATTACCGGCGAGGACGTGGCCGCGTTTTGCGATGAACTTCTGCGCAACGCCCAAACATACACAGAAAACTGGCGCGATGCGCTCAACCGCGACATACAGAACAAACTCGGTAAGGGGAAGGATTCAAAATGACAGACGCGGCAATTCAAGTAAAGGGTTTAAAAAAATCCTTCAAGACTACTCAAGTCCTAAAAGGAGTAGATTTTGAGGCGCGGCGCGGCGGAATTTTTGCCCTGCTCGGCTCGAACGGCGCGGGTAAGACAACGATTATCCGAATCCTCACCACGCTGCTAAAATCTGATGGCGGAACCGCCGCCGTAAACGGATTTGATGTCGCTTCAAAGTCCGACAATGTGCGGCAGTCGATCAGCCTGACCGGGCAGTTTGCCGCTGTGGACGAGATTTTGACCGGGCGGGAAAATCTCATCATGATTGCCAAGCTGCGGCACATGAACAACCCGCGGCAGATTGCGGATGATTTACTCAACCGCTTTGGCCTAGACAACGCCGCAGACCGCAGGGTTTCCACCTATTCGGGCGGTATGCGCCGCAGGCTTGATATCGCCATGAGCCTTATCGGAAAACCGCAGCTTATTTTTCTTGACGAGCCGACTACCGGGCTTGACCCTGAAGCGCGCATCGAGGTTTGGAGAACTGTCAGAGAGCTTGCAGATCATGGCACGACGGTGTTCTTGACCACGCAGTATTTGGAGGAAGCCGAGCAGCTTGCTGATCAGATTGCAATTCTGCATGAAGGCAGGATTATCGCCTCCGGTACGCTTGCAGACCTAAAAAAACTGTTCCCGCCCGCACATGTGGAGTATGTGGAAAAACAGCCGAGCCTGGAAGATATCTTCCTTTCGATCATCGGCAAAAAGGAGGCCATATAATGGAAGCGGCAAAAACTCATTTTTTCAACGACATGGGCGTTATGCTCGGTCGCTCCATGCGCCATATATTTCGCAGCATGGATACCATCATCACGGTATGCTTCACGCCTATCGCAATGATGCTGCTGTTTGTCTATGTGTTCGGCGGCGCAATAAAAACGGGCACGGATAACTATGTGAATTACCTGCTGCCCGGCATTTTGCTGATGGCAATTGCAAGCGGCATATCCTATACAGCTTACCGTCTGTTTTTAGATATGCAACGAGGCATATTCGAACGGTTTCACTCCATGCCGATTGCGCGTTCGGCCGCACTGTGGGGGCATGTACTGACCTCACTTGTATCCAATGCGATTTCGGTTGTGGTCATCATTCTCGTAGCGCTGGTTATGGGCTTTCGCTCGTCGGCAGGGATATTACCTTGGCTTGCCGTGGCCGGTATCCTCGCGCTGTTTACACTGGCCTTGACATGGGTCGCAGCGATTGCCGGGCTTTCCGCAAAATCGATAGACGGCGCAACCGCATTTTCCTACCCGCTTATCTTCCTGCCGTTTATCAGCTCGGCGTTTGTGCCGACCGTGTCGATGCCACCAATCGTTCGCGCCTTTGCGGAGAACCAGCCGGTAACATCAATTGTGGATGCGATCCGTGCGCTGTTATCGGGTCAGCCTGTGGGCAATGATATATGGGTCGCGCTCGCATGGTGCGTTGGGATTATGATTGTGGCATATTTCTTCGCGATGAGAGCGTATAAGAAGCGGGTGTAAAGCCTTCAGGATTTATGGACACTGAGAGATGTAACTACTAATGCATCAAAACTGTTCCCCCGGCTGCGCCGGGGGAATTTTGTATGTGCGCAGAACCTTGGGAATTTTTCTTTGTATGACCCCTTGCCCTTCCTTACCGGCCTAAGCCAATGAGCTTCGGCAAATAAAAAACCATCGATTCCTCGATGGTTTCTGGGAACATAGTATATCGGCTTGGCAAATCTTCAGCCGCCAAGATACGCCTTGCGTATCTCGTCGCTTTCAGAAAGCTCTTTACCGGTGCCCGAGATCGCGATGCCGCCTGTTTCAAGCACGTATGCCCTGTCCGCAATAGAAAGCGCCATCTGTGCGTTTTGCTCCACCAGCAGTATTGTGGTGCCTGACTTATGCAGCTCACTGATGATGGAGAATATCTGCTCCACCAATATCGGCGCCAGACCCATACTGGGTTCATCCAGCATCAACAGCTTCGGGCGGCTCATAAGCGCCCGGCCCATAGCAAGCATTTGCTGTTCGCCGCCGGAAAGGGTTCCAGCTACCTGCTTGCGGCGTTCCAAAAGCCGCGGGAACTGGGCATAGACCTTTTCAATGTCACTTTCAATCGCGCCTGTCCGGGTGTAGGCCCCCATTTCAAGATTCTCCTGAACGGTCATCTGCAGGAAAATACGCCTGCCCTCCGGCACCTGCGCAAGACCCCGCTCTACTATTTTATGAGGCGCGAGAGACGCGATGCTCTCCCCCATAAAGCTGATGCCGCCCGTCTTTGTGCGAAGCAATCCGGAGATGGTCTTCAGTACGGTGCTTTTCCCCGCGCCGTTTGCGCCGATGAGGGTTACGATCTCTCCCTCATTGACCTCCAGAGATACATCCTTAATGGCGTGTATGGAGCCGTAATAAACATTGATATTATCAACTTTCAGCATGGCGTCAGCTCTCCCTCCTTTTGCCCAGATACGCCTCGATGACTTCGGGGTTGTTCTGGATCTCGCTGGGGGTGCCCTTGGCGATGACCTTGCCGAAGTTGAGCACGCAGATGCCCTCGCAAATGCCCATCACCAGATTCATATCATGTTCGATGAGCATAATGGCAATCTCAAATGTATCGCGCACTTTTACGATGTTCTCCATCAGCTCAGCCGTTTCCGAAGGGTTCATGCCTGCCGCGGGCTCATCCAGCAGCAAAAGCTTTGGTTTTGTTGCAAGCGCGCGGACAATCTCAAGCCTGCGCTGCGCGCCATAGGGCAATGAGCCCGCCTGATACCCGGCCATGTCCTGCATATCGAATATGGAAAGCAGCTCCATCGCCCGCTCATGCGCCTGCTTTTCGCCCTTCCAGTAACCGGGGAGGCGGAAGATGCCGCGCCACATGCCATAATTGATATGGTTGTGGAGGCCCAGTTTTACATTGTCCTCAACCGTCAGGCTGGAGAACAGGCGGATATTCTGAAAGGTGCGGGCGATACCCGCCCTGTTCATCTGAACGGTATTCATGTTGTAGGTATCTCTGCCATCAAGCAGTATTGTGCCACGGGTGGGCTGATATACCTTGGTCAGAAGATTGAATACGGTGGTCTTTCCCGCGCCGTTGGGGCCGATCAACCCGGCGATTTCCGTGCGGCCAATGGCCATGTCGAACTCGTCAACGGCCGTCAGCCCGCCGAAATCGATGCCCAGATGGCGCGTCTCCAGCACCGGCGGCTTACCTACATCCCGTTCCGGAATAATGTTTGTAGAGGGTACGGGCACCAATTTTATTTCAGGTCTCTTATTCATTTGCCGTTCCCTCCTTTCGTGCTTGCCGAAGGACGTATGGTGTGCCTGAGGCGGTCAATCAGCGTTTTAATGTTCTCATTGTTGGTGGCGAGCATGACCAAGATAAGCACGATGGCGTATACCAGCATGCGGTAGTCGTTGAACTCGCGCAGAAGCTCCGGAAGTATGGTGAGCACGGCTGCTGCAATGACGGAGCCTAAAATATTGCCAAGCCCGCCCAATACCACAAATACCAAGACAAGTATCGAGGTATTAAAGTTGAACTTGCTCGCAACAATGGTGGAATAGTTCATGGCGTAGAGCGTACCCGCGGCACCGGCAAGCGCTGCCGAGACGACAAATGCCATCATCTTATGCTTCGTTACAGGTATCCCCACGCTCTCTGCCGCAATGCGGTTATCCCGCAGCGCCATAATCGCACGCCCGGAACGGCTGTTAACGAGGTTGAGCACGACGAACAGCGTAACAAGTATCAGAATAAATCCGGTCGTAAATGTGGAAACCTTCGTAATGCCGGAAATCCCCATGGGGCCGTCGATGATCACCCGCCCGCCTTCCTGGAGCTTGAGCGCGTCTGCACTGGTTAAGAAGCTGATGTGCAGCCCCGCACTGTCCACGCCCACATATAGGCAGTTGATGATGTTCTTAATAATCTCGCCAAATGCCAATGTAACGATCGCCAGATAATCGCCCCGTAAGCGCAATACGGGGATGCCGATCAGAACGCCGGCCACTCCCGCGCAGATAGCGCCGATGACCATGGAGATGCCCAGACGGAGCGGTGCAAGAGGTATGGCGTTCTCAAAACCGATGCAGGCAACAGCGCCTACAAAAGCGCCGATGCTCATAAACCCTGCATGTCCCAAAGAAAGCTCGCCCAGCACGCCTACCGTCAGGTTCAATGACACCGCCATCACCACATACGCGCAGATGGGCACGAGCTGTCCCCGAAGGGAAGAGCTGATGTTGCCGCCGCTGATGAGTATCTGGAGCGCGACAAATGCAACAATGACGAAACCATATGTCAACACATTGACACGTGCGGCCTTACTGATTTTTTTCATGTCGCCACCTCAGACTTTCTCGTTGACCTGCTTGCCCAAAAGCCCGGCGGGCTTGACCAGCAGGATGACGATGAGTACGGCAAACACAATGGCATCCGAAAGCTGTGTGGAAACATAGCCTTTGCCGAATATCTCAAT
>JAEXTB010000057.1 GCA_023453725.1 Bacillota bacterium
AAATTCCGGAGGAACAGATTGTAGCTCCGCTCAAGGATGTGATGCGTGTCGCCACTCCGGAGGACAGGGAAATTCATGAGCGCAACCTCCAGCTTGAGCAGGAGGCATTCTCCATCTGCCAGGAAAAGATCACCCAGCATACGCTGGATATGAAGCTGGTGGATGTGGAGTACACATTTAACGGCAGTAAGATTACATTCTTCTTTACATCAGAAGGGCGCGTGGATTTCCGCGAGCTTGTAAAAGACCTTGCGTTTGTATTTAAGACCCGCATTGAGTTAAGGCAGATCGGCGTACGTGACGAAGCGAAGATGCTTGGCGGCTTAGGCTCCTGCGGCCTGCCGGTTTGCTGCAAGACGTTCCTGGCGGATTTCCAGCCGGTTTCCATCAAGATGGCGAAGGAGCAGAAACTCAGCCTGAGCCCAACGAAGATCTCCGGCCTGTGCGGGCGGCTGATGTGCTGCCTCAAATACGAGCAGGATGCGTATGAAAGCATGCGCAAGCTCATGCCCCGCGTCGGGAAAGATGTGATTACCCCGGACGGACGCGGCGTAGTCATAGACAACAACGTAATCACCGAAAAGACCAAGGTGCGTATCACGCTGCCGGACGGCACGCCAGACCTTCGGGAGTACCACTTTTCTGTTGTCCGCAAGCCCGGTACGCCGGAGGAAGAGGAAGCGACGCGCCTGGAGCTTGTGGCCCACGCCAAAGCCCGCGAAACCGAGGAAGAGCCCGAAGAAGAGGAATTCCGGTTTGTAACCGGGCATGCACCGGAAATCAAGCCTCCCGCTCCCGAGAAACAGGAAAAGCAGCAGGAGCAAAACACCGCGCAAAGGCAGCAGGAAGGGCAGCGCCCGCAGCAGCCAGTAAGGAACAGGCCCCGCCGTGACGATCAGCCCCGGCAGGATCGCCCTAGGCAGGAAAAGCCCCAGCAGGGCAGCCAGCCGCGCGCGCAAGGCGCACAGCGCCCGCAAGGCGGGCAGCGACCGCAGCAAAATGCCCCCCGCCCTCAGCAAAGCGCACAGACGCCGCAGCAACCTAGGCCGCCCCGCCCGCCGCAGCAGCCCGCAGAGGCCAATGCTGAAGGACAGGCACCCAAGCCGCGCAACCACCGCGGAAACCGGAACCGCCGCAGGAAACCTGCGGGTACGCCGCCTCCTGCGGAAGGCTGACGCATGCGTTCTTGCAAATGCAGGAACTGATAGCAAGTATCTGTAAATTCAGCGGCGCAACCGAAAACACGGGTGCGCCGCTTTCGTTTGCTCATCTGCAGAAAAGAACCGGATTCAGGGGGATTCCTTGCATGGAAAATGCATGCTGCAGCAGAAATGATCTGAAGGGGTAAGGGTCAGCTAACGCAACAAATGAAGGCGTCGTTTCACATTTTGTACATTGCATTTTCATGTGTGCATGTTACAATAGAACCAAACGATATATGGAGGTAACGATCAATGGCATATGTAATTAATGAAGAATGCATCAGCTGCGGCGCTTGCGAAAGTGAATGCGCAGTCAACGCTATTTCCCAGGGCGACAGCCTGTATGTCATCGACGCTGACGCTTGCATCGATTGCGGTGCCTGCGCGAGCGTATGTCCGGTTGGCGCGCCCAACCCCGCTTAAAGAAACCGAACAACATCATATGCGCCCATAGGGGCGGAATAACAGCAAAGACCCGCGTTTTGCAAACAAAATACGGGTCTTTGTTGTTGCTCGTTGTTATAACGTGTTTTGATTGAAAACTGCTTACTCAAAATCTATGTCACAAGTTATTCCTTCGGCAGATAATTACCTAACGTAGTGCGCACCCAACCGTCCCCGTAATATCCGTAATGGCTCTCCACTGTCTTCGCCTTGAGGTCAAACAGGCAGACACAGCCCTCAATACGGGTCTGTTTTCCGTCTGCACTTTTTGGGTTCTTTGCATAATACTCCGGGTACTTGCCATACGGCGCCAAAAAATCCGCAATCCGCCTTGCGTCCTCATAGCCGATACTGCCCTTTTCCTCCAATACGGAGCGGATTTCATAGTTGAGCGCATCGTACCGCCATTGAATGTCGTTGACATTGCCGAATACCACCTTTGCCGTCCACGGGGCCATCGTGCAAAACCGCATGCGCGGCAGCACGAAGCTGTTCCCTGTCACGTGTACATTTGCTTCCGCCCGCTCCGGCGTAAAGTAAAAGCTGGAGGGGCAATTTTTTTGATCCGGCGTGCGGTTGATCAGCCCGTTCGGAGCGAGCGCATCCGGATAAAGGACAATAGAGGCGTTCTCGGTTTGCTGGTAATGCTTCCACAGCTTGGGGTTGTATGCGAGGTATTCTTTCGGGTAGGGCAGTTTGCACCAGCGTACCATTGCGCCATTCTTGAGCGGAGCGCCGGGGTGCGCAATCAGAAATGCTTCATCTGGAAGGAACGGGCGCAAAGTGGGCGCGGGGTAGCTTAGAAAATTGAGCGTGTTCTTAGACATACCTGCCTCGACCGTACAGGCCATGTCCAGCGTGCCGTCGGACAGAATATAGTTCCAGGCGACGCCGCGGTCGGCATCAACAATGACGTCCGCCGCGGCGTGGATATCCCCGCCGTAGAGGATGGCGTCCCGCGCCAGTAGCAGGGAATTTAAACCTACCTCCCCGGGGTCGGAATTTGCGCCCGGGGACATGTTGACCCCAACCGCCACGCCGTTTACGTTCATGGCGCTGATGCTTCCGGCCATGCCGGGTGCAGTAATGCTGACATAAGGCTGGAGCGCTTTTCCGGCCTGCGGCGCGGGCATATGGATTACATGGCAGAGGTTATCCTGGATGACCCCGCCCGAAGCAAACATAAAATCCCGGCCGAAATAGTGTCCGCCGCCTGCGGCTGCGCCAAACACGGAAAACGCGTTGCACATCATGGTCAATTTCAAGGAAGACGGCTCCACTTCCGGAGCGCGCTTTCGAAAGAACTCACCAGAATAAGCAAGGGCGCACAATACATCAAACCCAACGTTCATGACGACGAGGCGCTTTTTTGTGACCTTGGTCTTGGGGTTGGCCTTTTTGCAGCCGTCCAGCATCCCGGAAATCTCCGCATGAATGTGGCCAGGCAGCGTGTTGAATGTATGCTCGGACAGGTCGTATAGAATTTCTACAATCAGTTTCTGCAGCAAAGGAAAGCGGTTGAGAAATTCCACATCCAGAAAATCGTATACCACATTGTCCGTAAATTTGACAGCCATTTCTGCCATTTCTTTTTCTGCAAGCAGACCCATTAGGTACCCGCGCTCATATGGCGTGCCCTCCACATAAAAGCAGCGCTTGCCGCGGCCCGTATCATAGGAGAGGATGCGCCGGTGGGCAGCCATTACACCAAGCCGGCCCTCATAGGTGAACGCCTTCATGATTTTAAAGCCGTCCGCTTCAAACGCGGCGTTGAGCCTGGTCATGGTGCCATGGGCGCGTCTGCTTTCCACGGGTATTCCTCCTGTTGCACACAATATATGCAATACTATGCGCGAAACAGGGCGAACTTGAATATCGGGCGTCAGTTTCACAATCCTTATGCGTAGACGGCATTTCTTTATACAATCTTTATTGCGTGTGAGGTATCCTTCATACTGCGTTTATTTCGTAGCAGGTATACTCATGCCTAAAGAATGGCACGTTATCGAGTGAACAGTCTGAATGAACGCTTACTTGATAGAAATGCAGGGGGAGGAACAGGGAATGAAACAAGCCGGAAAAGAGCGGTTGGGGAGTGCCGCAAAAATAAGCGGTGCGATAGGTTTCGCCGTGTTTGGCTCAAGCCAGACGGACACAAAATATGCGAAGAGGGCGCAGAAAAAGGGTGTGTGCGCAACGATATGATGTATAATGGAATGGAGCAAAAGGAAATAAACACCAACATCCATCGGCTTGCCGTGGATGAGGTGTATTCCGCATTGGGATCAGACCAAAATGGGCTTACGGTCGAAGAAGCCGTAAACAGGCTATCGTCCTTTGGCAAAAACATGCTGCAGGAAAAGAAGGGCACGCCTCTCATCGTGCGCTTCCTTTCTAATTTTACGCACCTGATGGCGATCCTTTTGTGGATATCCGGTATTGTAGGCTTTATCGCAAAGCTGCCCGAGCTGGGGTTTGCCGTCTGGATGGTGAATATCATCAATGGCGTTTTCAGCTTCTGGCAGGAGTTCCGGGCCAGCAAGGCGACGGAGGCACTCAAAAAGATGCTGCCCGACTATGCGCGTGTGCTGCGCAACGGCGAAGAACAGCGCATACTTGCAGAAGAACTCGTCCCGGGCGACATACTGCTTTTGAGCGAGGGCGACCGTATTTCGGCGGACGCCCGTCTGGTGGAAGACAACGATTTACGGGTAAACCAGTCTACGCTTACGGGCGAATCGCACCCGGTTCATAAGGGGCGCGATGCAATCCTCCGTACCGACCTTTCCCGTTCGGAGCAGCCCAACATCGTGTTTATGGGTACAACGGTAGCGGGCGGTACCGGAAAGGCAGTGGTATTTGCCACCGGCATGAAGACGGAGTTTGGTAAGATTGCAGGCCTCACCCAGACGCTCAAAGAGGAGCAGAGCCCGCTGCAAAAGGAAATGGGCAAGCTCACAAAGACCGTGTCCATACTCGCGGTAAGCATAGGCGTCGTGTTCTTCCTGCTTTCAATGCTGCTTGCGGGCACGCATATCGCTGTCGCGTTTGTGTTCGCCATGGGCATGATCGTGGCGTTTATCCCGGAAGGATTATTGCCCACCGTTACGCTTTCGCTTGCGATGGGCGTGCAGCGTATGGCCAAGCGCCATGCGCTCATCAAACGGCTTTCCGCAGTAGAAACGTTAGGCTGCACCACAGTCATCTGTACCGATAAAACGGGTACGCTCACACAGAATGAAATGACAGTGAGCAATGCATGGACGGCAGAGCGTGAATTTGAAGTGACCGGCGTCGGGTATGACGCAAAAGACGGCGCTGTACAATATAAAGGAACTCCGGTGGACCGTGTGGACCAGCAGGTCAACGAACTTTTTGGCGCCGCAGCCTTGTGCTGCAATGCGCGTCTGGTGCCGCCAAACGGCGAAAGCAGCCGGTTTGAGGTGTTGGGCGATCCGACGGAGGCGGCGCTAATTGTCCTTGCGCAAAAGCAGGGGCTGGTACTGGATCATCTGCGCACAACCATGCCCCGCTTAAGGGAGCTGCCGTTTGATTCGAGCCGCAAGCGCATGAGCACCATTCACCACACGCAAGCAGGCCGTATCTCCTACTGCAAGGGCGCGCCCAAGGAAGTGATGGAGCTCTGCTCCCGGGTACGCCAAAGCAGCGGCATTGTCCCCATGACAGAGGAGCTTCGCAGCCGCATCATGGAAGCGAATGACCAGTACGCAAGAAACGGCCTGAGGGTGCTCGCCATTGCTACCCGCTCGCTGGACGGGGTAGAGAACCTTCCTGTGAGCCTGAGCGACTATACGCCCGAGCTCATTGAGCAGGATATGACATTCCTCGGCCTCATCGCCATGGTGGATCCTCCGCGGCCGGAGGTCGCGAAGGCGGTGGAAAAATGCCACCGCGCGGGCATCCGCATCATCATGATTACAGGCGACTATGGCTTAACGGCGGAGAGCATTGCGAGAAGAATCGGAATCGTGGAAGGCGAGCGCGTGCGCATTGTTACCGGCATTGAGCTGGAGAAAATGAGTGAGGACGACTTAAAGCAGGCGCTTTCCGGTGAAGTCGTGTTCGCGCGTGTAGCGCCGGAGCAGAAGCTGCAGGTGGTTTCCGCGCTTCAGGATATGGGTCATGTGGTGGCCGTGACGGGAGACGGCGTAAACGACTCTCCCGCGCTCAAAAAAGCGGACATCGGTGTGGCCATGGGCATTACCGGCACGGACGTTGCAAAAGAAGCGGCGGATATGATATTGACGGACGACAACTTTGCTTCCAT